>JBEHXY010000101.1:0-10443 GCA_048498455.1 Planctomycetota bacterium
GACGCGCGTGCGCACGCTGACCAATTCGCCGCAGCGGCATAATGCCTTCGGCGAGCGCGTGGAGGTGCACCCGTACAACTTTGACGCGCCGGAGACGCTCACGGAATCGCTGCGCGGCGCGGACGTGCTCTACAACACCTACTGGGTGCGCTTCAACCGGCCGGGACCCGGGGGCTTCACGTTCAAGGATGCGATCAAAAACAGCGAGACGCTGTTCGCAGCGGCGAGGGCGGCGGGGGTGCGGCGGGTCGTGCACGTGAGCATCACGAATCCGGACGCGGCTTCCCCGCTGGAGTATTTCCGCGGCAAGGCGCTGGTCGAGCAGGCGCTGGTGGCCAGCGGGCTTTCGCATGCGATCCTGCGACCGGCGGTGCTCTTTGGCAAAGAGGACATCCTCATCAACAACATCGCGTGGGTGCTGCGGCGGTTTCCGGTGTTCGGCATGTTCGGCGACGGGCAGTACCAGTTGCAGCCGATCTACGTGGACGATTTTGCGCAGCTCGCGGTGGATGAAGCGAAGCGGCGCGAAAACGCGGTGATCAACGCCATCGGCCCTGAGACGTTCACGTACCGGGCGCTGGTGGAATACATCGGGCAGACCATCGGGCAGCCCAAGCCGGTGAAAAGGATGCGTGTGACCACCGGGCGGATGATGGCGTGGCTGATCGGGAAGCTGGTGAAGGACGTGGTGGTGACGAAGGAGGAAATCCAGGGCCTCATGCAGAACAAGCTGGTGGTGGAGGGGCCCTGCCCGCGGCAGGCGAAGACCAAGCTCACGGAATGGGCGAAGGCCAACAAGGACTGGCTGGGGAACGATTACGCCAGCGAGCTGGGGCGACGGACGGACCGCGTGAAGGGTTACGTGGAATCGCGCGAACCGGCGGATTGGTCGGCGTGAGGGGGTTAGAGGACAGAGGTTAGGGGATAGGGAATAGGGGGGAAGTTGATTGAGGGGTAAGCAAAAAGAAGAAGGCCCGACGGGGTTGCCGCCGGGCCTTGTGGTTGTTGAGGGATGGGTGCCGCGGGTTATTCCGCGGCGGGCGCTGCGGGGGCGGCGCCGGTTTCTTCCTCGGGGACCACGCGGGCCACGCCGACGAGTTTGTCCTTCTCGTCCAGCCGCAGCAGCCGCACGCCCTGGGTGTTGCGGCCCATTTCGCGGAGCTCGCCGGTCACGCCGATCCGCACGACCTGCCCGCCCTTGGTGATCATCATCAGCTCGTCGCCATCGCGGACGGCCTTCACGCCGACGACCGGTCCGTTGCGATCGGTGGTCTTGATGTTGATGACGCCCTTGGCCCCGCGGCGGGTGAGGCGGTATTCCTCGACCGGCGTCCGCTTGCCATAGCCGTTCTCGCAGGCGGTGAGCACGGTCACCTGGTTGTCGCCCGTTTCCTGGCCATGGGGAATCACGACGAGGTCGACGATTTCGTCCTTGTCGGCGAGGTCGGCGCCGCTGACGCCGGCCGCCGGGCGGCCCATGTCACGCACGTCGCTCTCGTCGAAGCGGATGGCCATGCCGTCGCGGGTGGCCAGCAGGATCTGGTCGTTGCCGTTGGTGACGGCGACGCCGATGAGGCGGTCCTTCGATTCCAGGCCGATGGCGATGATGCCTTTCTTCATGACGTTGCCAAACGCCTTGAGCAGTGTCTTTTTCACGACGCCCTGGCAGGTGGCGAAGAAGAGGTGCTTGCCTTCATCCTCGAAGTCGCGCACGGCGAGCACTTCGGCGAGCTTCTCGCTCTCCTGCATTTCCAGCAGGTTGGCGATCGCCCGGCCCTTGCTCTGCCGTGGCAGGCTGGGGATGTCATAGACCTTCTGCCAGTACACGCGCCCGAGGTTCGTGAAGAACATCAGGTAATCCTTGGTGCTGGCGATGAACAGCGTCTCGATGAAGTCGCCTTCCTTGGCGTCGCTGCCCATCACCCCGCGGCCGCCGCGGCCCTGCTTGCGGTAGGTGTCCAGCGGCATGCGCTTGATGTAGCCCTCGTGGCTGATGGTCACCACCACCTGCTCGTCGGCGATGAGGTCTTCGATGTCGATGTCGGTGGCGTCGTTGGTGATCTTGGTGCGGCGCTCGTCGCCGTACTTTTCCTTCATCTCGATGGTGTCTTCGCGAATGATGTCGAGCACCAGCTGGTGGTTGGCGAGAATGGCCTCGTAGTCCTCGATTTCCTGCACCAGGCGGTTGTATTCCTCGGTCAGCTTGTCGATTTCAAGACCGACGAGGCGCTGCAACTGCATGGTGAGGATGGCGTCGGCCTGGGCGCTCGAAAGCGTCATGCCGCCGTTGCGCCGCACTTCCTCATCAATGCGCTTCTTGAACGCCGCGGGAATCGCCTTCTTCCACGTCAGGGCCTCGTCGATGGAGAATTTCTTCTTCATCAGGTTGGCCTTGGCGGTGGGCACGTCCGGCGAGACCTTGCGGTTGCGCAACAGCTCGATGACGCCCATCACGTCGACCTTGCCGCCGGAGGTGCGGCCGGTGATTTCCTCGGAATGAATGTCCGCCAGGGCGAGGATCAAGCCTTCCAGGATGTGGGCCCGCTGCCGCGCTTTCTTCAGGCGAAACTGCGTCCGCCGGCGGATCACGTCGACGCGGTGGTCGATGTACAGCTGGATCATTTCCTTGAGACCCAGCGTCCGCGGCTGGCGGTTCACCAGCGCGATGTTGATGATCGAGAAGGTGTCCTGCAGCTGCGTGTATTGATAAAGCTGGTTGATGACGACGTTGGGATCGGCGTCGCGCTTCAGCTCCACCACGATGCGCACCGCGTGCTCGCGGTCCGATTCATCGCGCACGTCGCTGATGTCCTTGATCTTCTCGTCCTTCACGCACTGGGCGATCTGCTCGACCAGCGACTTCTTGTTCACCTGGTAGGGAATTTCCGTGATGACGATCTGCTCTTTGCCGCCGCGAAGGCCCGTCTCCACGCCCACCTGCCCGCGCACCGTGATGCGTCCGCGGCCGCTGGCGTAGGCGTCGACGATCCCCTGCTTCCCGCAGATGATGCCATAGGTCGGGAAGTCCGGCCCCTTGACGATTTTCATCAGGTCTTTGATGGTGCAGTCGGGCTGCTCGACGACCTTCACGATCCCGTCGCAGATTTCGCGCAGGTTGTGCGGGGCGAGGCTGGCGGCCATGCCCACGGCGATGCCCTGCGAACCGTTGACCAGCAGATTCGGGAACTTGCCCGGCAGAACGGTGGGCTCCTGCCGCATGTTGTCGTAGTTGTCGACCATGTCGACGGTGTCTTCCTTGATGTCCTCCATGAGTTCCATGGCGGGTGCGGCCATGCGGGCCTCGGTGTAACGCATGGCGGCGGGCGGGTCGCCGTCGAGCGAGCCGAAGTTGCCCTGGCCATCGATGAGCTTGTAGCGCATGTTCCAGTCCTGGGCCATGCGGACCAGGGTCGGGTAAATGACCGCTTCACCGTGCGGGTGGTAGTTGCCGGAGGTGTCGCCGGCGATCTTGGCGCACTTACGATGCTTGCTGCGCGGTCCCAGCTGCAGGTCGTTCATCGCCACCAGGATGCGGCGCTGCGAGGGCTTGAGGCCGTCGCGCACGTCCGGCAGCGCCCGGTCCATGATCGTGCTCATGGCATAAGTGAGATAGCTTTCCTGCAGCTCGTGCTCGATCTGCAAATCGGTAATGCGTGCGTCCTGATCGTTCATCATCCGCCCTTTAAGGAGTCGTGTCGGCTTCATGATTTGTACGGGGAAGAATGCCCCGGCAAGCCCGTTTCCGGAGGGAAAACAAGAGTGCCCGGCAGGTCCTCCTTGACGCCCTCATTTTACAGAATTTGACCCCGCACTGCGAGCCACTCGGCCCGCCGCCCGAAAAGGTCTGTTGCCTGACTTGTTAGGGTTATTTTAGGTAATCACCCACCCGAAGTAAAGCCGCCGCCCCGCGGCCGGCGCAGTTCTCGGCGCTCCCGTTAGAATGCCCCCGTTGCCCCCTCGCGCTGCCGGAAAGTGACATGACCGCCCCCGCCGAAAACAGCTATGACCGCGTGCCCTACACCAGTTTTCCCTACCCGCAGGCCACGCCCGAACGGCTGGCCACGATCGCCACGCTTTTCGGCCTCGCCCCCACGCCCCCCGACAAGTGCCGCGTCCTGGAAATCGGCTGCGCCTCCGCCGGCCACCTGCTGCCGCTCGCCGAACAGTTTCCCGAAAGCACCTTCCTGGGCATCGACCTCTCGGCCCGCCAGGTCGCCGACGCCGAAGCCGCACGCACGCTCCTGCAGCTTTCCAACATCACGCTTCGCCAGCAGGACATGCTCGATCTTTCCGCCGCCGACGGCCGCTTCGATTACATCATCGCCCACGGCATTTATTCCTGGATCGCCCCGCACGTGCAGCAGAAGCTGCTGGCCTCCTGCCGCGAACTGCTCACGCCCAACGGCATCGCCTTCATCAGCTACAACACCTACCCCGGCTGGCATTTCCGCGAGGTCGCCCGCGGGGTCATGAAGTTCCGCGGCCGGAACATCAGCGATCCCGACGAGAAGCTCCGCAAGGGCAAGGAAGTGCTGGAACTCCTCATCCGCACCGTGCAGCCCGACACCGTCTACAGCCACATCCTGCAGAAGGAGCGCAAACAGCTCGACGGCAAAATCGACGATTACCTGCTGCACGAATACTTCGAGGACCACAACCGCCCGCTTTATTTCCACGAGTTCGTCGGCCAGGCCGCGGCCCACCGGCTTCAGTTCCTCGGCGAGGCGGAGTTCCACACGCTCTTTCCGATCGCCGGGCTGGCCCACGATCCGGAGGCGGAACTGCGCGAGATGGCCGAGGACATCCTGGACGTCGAGCAGTACCGCGACATGATCCGCAACCGGCTGTTCCGCCACACGCTTTTGTGCCGCAGCGAGCTCACCGTCGACCGCTTTCTGCCCGCCACGCGCATGGCGGGCATGTACGTGGCCTCGCGGCTGCAGCCGGAAAACCGCGAGCTCTCGCCCGCCGGTCCCGAATCGATGGTCTTCACCCAGGGCGACATCAGCACCTCCAGCGCCGATCCACTGTTCAAGTCCGCGATGCTGCACCTGGCGAAAACGTATCCGGGTTATGAACGCTTCGAGGAGCTGTATGCCGCCGCCGCAATGCGCATCGGCATCATGCCCGCGCCGCGTCCGCTCGAAACGCCCGACGGCCGCGCGCTCGCCGTCAGCTTTCTCCGCGGCTATTCCGCCTCCGCCGTGGAACTCTCCGTCGCCCGGCCGCGCTTCACCCTCACGGTTCCCGAGCGGCCGCTGGCGCCGCGCTTCTCGCGCTTCATGGCCGCCCATTCCGACATGATGACCAACCTGCGCCACGAGTCCTACAAGCCCAATACCCTGGAACGCCACCTCATCCAACTCCTCGACGGCACGCGCGACCGCGCGGCGCTCAACGCCGGTGTCGCTGCGCTGGTCGATGACGGCACGCTCACCTTTTTTCACGATGACAAGCGGATCGTCGACCCGGTGTTCCTGCGGCAGGAAATCGAACGCGCCGTGGAGGAACACCTCGGACGCCTCGCCCGCCGCGCCTTTGTCGTGGCGCCCTGAACTCACACCCGTGCCGGCCGGCGACGCAGCGCGTGACGCCGCCGCAGCACCTCGCGGGCCACGCGGCGGCCCGAAGCCAGCGCCCCCGCCACTGTCCCCGCCTGCCCCGCATCCGTCGCCTCCCCCGCGAAAAACAGCGTGTCGCCCGCCGGCGCCGCCAGCTTGCGCGCCCCCTGCGCCCCGCCCACCAGCGCATAGCTGTAGGCCCCGCGCGACAGCGGCTCGGAGCGCCAATCGGCCACATGCGCGCCGGCCAGCAGCCGGTCGATCCGCCCGCGGGTCACCGACAGCAGCTTGCTGAGCGTGCGGGCCGCTTCGGTCAGGATTTCGTCCTCGCTCCGGCCGGTCAGGGCCTCGGCCGCCGGACCGCCGGCCCAGCCGGTGAGCACCGCGCTGCGCAGCGGCAGCGTCGTCCACCAGGTGGGAAACGCCGCCCCCGGCGCGTGAAAAAAATCGAGGTCCGGCTCGCGCTCCTCCCAGAAAGGTTCGCGGAACCGCAGCAGCACCTTGACCACCGGTCCCATCGCCAGTTGCCCCAGCGCCTCGTGCTTGGCCGCGGGCAGCCCCGGCTCAAAGGCGATGTGCCCCTCCTGGCCCTCGGCAAGTTGCAGCACGCCCACCGGAACCGTCACCACCACCGCCCCCGCGTGATACCGCTTCGTCGTCCCGTCGCACATCGCTTCCACTTCCACCTCGCCGCCCCCCCACCGGATGCGCTGCACCCGGGCGCCCAGCTCGATGTGGGCGCCGGCATCGGCGATGCCCGTCCGCAGGAACTGCAGGATGCGGTCATAGCCGGCGTTCACGCGGAACAGCCGGTCGCCCTCGATTTTTTCCGATGCCGCCTGCGCCACGGCCAGCCAGCGGGCGCTCACGGCCGCCGGGTCCGCCGCATCGAAACCCGCGACATACATGCGGGCGAACGTCCGCGCTTCCTTGTCCGCGTTCTTGGCAAAGCGAGCCACGGCCTGGTCGAAACTCAGGTCTTCCGGCCCCACCTTGTCGACCACGCCCAGCACTTTTTCCACGCGCTCAAAAAAGTCGTCACGCTTCCGCAGGCGGCCGTGGAGATACACCCAGTGCGCGTCGCTCAGGTCATACAGGCAGGCCCCGCCGGCTTCGGCGATGCTCCAGGTCTCCGGCGGCTTGCCATGAATGAACTCCGCACCGCGCTCGATCGGCAGCGGCCACATCGGATCGTGCATCGTCTCGATGCGCCCGCCAAGACGGTGGCGACCCTCCAGGATCATCACCTCGAGCCCCTCGGCCGAGAGGGCGTTGGCCGCCGAGAGTCCCGCCGCCCCGCCGCCGATGATCAGCACGTCCGCATGGTCCCGCATGGCACTCCATTCTCGCAAGCGCGTCGCCGCAGGCATCCGCCGGGGCCCGCAACAGTCGTACGTTGCCGCGGCCGCGCGGTGCGGCGCCTTCGGGGACGCTGCCCCTGTTTTCATTCCGCCACGCTTCCTGCGCCGGCCGCGTTTACCCGTGCCATCCGCCGCCGGCCGTCCAGACATCTCCCCCTCGCGCCGCTATTTCGTTTCCTGCCCCAGTTGCTTGAGGGCCGCGAGCTGCTGCTCCGTGATCGGCGCGACCGTGCCATGACGGGCGCCTTTCGGGAAGCTCAGATCGTCGCTGACCACCTTAAAGGTTTTCCAGTCGGTGGTGCGCACCGCGCCATACTTTTTCTCGCGATAGATGTCGTAATAGATGTTCCAGCCATCGCCCACCCTGGCGATCGTCGGCCCTTCCACCCAGTCGATGCTGATGGGATCGGACGCCTTCGACCACGGCCCCTGCGGGTTTTCCGCCGTCGCCACGCGCAGGTTTTTCTTCGGCACCGGGGCCTTGGTTTCGTCCTTGATGACCATCACGTAATGCTTGTCCCCGGCCTTGGCGATGGTCGCGTCGATGCAGTTGAAGCCCGGATCGTAGAACAGCTTTGTGTCGGAAAAGGTTTTGAAATCCCTGGTGGTGACGTAGTACATGCGGTGGTTGAGGATCACGCCGTCCGAACTGTTGTCGCCGCCGGCGACTTCGGTCTCCTTGAACTTGCCGGGGATGGTGGAGGCCCAGAAGATCAGCCATTCGCCCTTGATGTCATCGAAGAACAGCTCGGGCGCCCAGGTGTTTTTGGCCGTGGGCTCGAACTTCATGGCCGGGACGTTGATCTGGTCGGACCAGTGGATGAGGTCCTTGGAACTCGAGACGCCGAAGCCCTGGTCGTACCACCCGGTGGTCCACACCAGGCGCCACGTGCCGTCGTTGTCCTGGCGCATGCAAGGGTCGCGCATCAGCTTGCCGCCGATGGTCGGGGTGATGAGGGGCTTGTCGTTGTTGAGGGGGGTGAACTTGAAACCGTCGGGGGAGGAGGCGAGGTGCAGCCCGTCGCCGTTGCCGAGGAAGTAGGAGAAAATGAAGGGGCCTCTGCCGTTGTCGGGGGCGAGGGCCGGGTCGGACGGGGGTGCGGTTTGAGCGGGGGCGCTGGCGGTGAGCAGCAGGCCGGTCAGCAGCGACAGAGCGGCAAGGGCGGTGCACTTCATTCCCGAATTCTCCTCGCGCCAGACATGACCCGCCCCCCCTTAAGCCGGGTCGTATCTTACTCCCAGCAGGAAGCTGAGCACCAGTCCGGCGCAGGCCCCGATCACCAGCACCGAGCGGACGCCCGGGTTGAGGGCTTTCTCCAGGGTCGGGGGCAGCGGGTGTTCGACCGGCTTGACCTCGGTGGGGGTGAGGCTCTCGGCCAGGAGGGTCTCGACGCTGCGGTCCTTGTAGACCGCGCTGGGATCGAGGACCAGGACGTCCTGGTCTTTGCGCTGCAGGTGGAGCTGCCGCGAGGCCAGGCGTTCCATCAGCACCGGCTCCGTGGCGGCCGCCTCGACAAAGTCCTTCTGCATGGCGATCTTCTGGTCCAGCAGGTCCAGCGTCGCCTGGTAATCGTTGCGAACCAGTTCGGCGTTGTTGACCTCCCGCACGGCCGGGGAAAGGATCACCGCCGAGAGCACCGCCAGGCTGGCGATGAGGAGCGCCCAGGAGATCGTGCCGAGGGAGAACACGAAGGGGATCCAGATGAACGTCGGGGTGCGGGGACGCATGGAATGCCTTTCAGGGCGCGTGGAGCGGCGGATGGCCGGGGTGGCCGAAGGATTATCGGTCATTCCGGGATGCGGGCTCAAGTAATCTGCGGCTGCGAAAAAGGAGGCGACCGTTTCGACAGGCGCGGGTATCATCCGGATACCCCGCATTTGCCAGCAGGAGCCCTCTATGCCGACCACCCGCATCTGGAGCTTCATGATCACCTTCATCACCTATCTGCCATGGCTGGTGGTGGCCGCGGCGGGGGTGGCGGCGTTCTTCCGCAACCGGACGGCGCCCCGGGGGCCGCTGCTGCTGCAGATCGTGGGCTCTGGCGGGGCATTCCTGCTGGGCGTGGGCCGGTGGGGCATTCTGCTGCTGCTGAACATGGGCGGGGCGCCCTACAACCTCTGGGACGCCACCGGGACGATATTCACGTTTTTGATTTTCATGGCGGAACTGCTCTTCGCCGGTGGGTACGCCTGGGAGAAATTCGCGCGGCCCGGGAAGCCGGTTTTTGACGTGCTGCCGGGGCGGTAGGCGGGATTTCAGCGGGACGCGCGGGCAAGGCGGCGGACGAACGCGACAACCGCAACCACCAGCCCGACCAGCAGCAGCACCCCCAGCGCCAACCCGCCGACCATGGTCCAGAGACGCAGCGAGGCACGGGTCAGGGCCGTGGCGCGATCGTAGCCCGGGTCCAGCGCCAGGGTCTTAAGAAGGGCGTCGAAGGCCGGCTGGTGAAGCGGGAGATTGCGCGGGTGGTCCGCGAACGAAGCAACGACGATGCCTTCCCTGCCGATGAAAAAGTGCTTCTGGAGGCGCAGCGGCGGCTGTTCGTCCATTTGGATGTCGCTGGTCTGGATCACCACGCCGGTGGCAGGATCGGTGCTGACCTCCGTATGCCAGGACTTGGCGCCCTGCCAGGGAGAGGTGAGCTCCGCCTGGTCCTCGAGGACCTTGGCAAATGCCGCAGGGGACGGGGGATTGGCAAGCGCCCCCCAGGAGATCGAGATGAGGGGGACCTCCCGAAGGGGCGATACCGTGGTCAGAAGCAGGTGGTCCTCGTGCAGTGGCGAGGAACCGCTGGGGGGAAGGGGCGGAAAGCGGGTCCAGCCGGCGGGCAGGTTGAATTGATAGTGATGCGCAGGGGTGTCGATGCGGCGCGAGGCGGGGGCATCGGCGGCCGCGGCGGGCGAGAGGGGTTCAAAGCCCGCGTTGAAGGCGAACGTTTTGAAGAGGGCGGTCTGGTCGGCCCGGTCGGCGTCCTCGAAGGTGGGCTGGCCGCTGAGGGAAATCTCGATGATCTCCTGCCGGCCGAGAACGTAAAGGTCACGGGCCTGCTTGTAAATGATGCCGTCACGGGAGGCCATGTAGTCCGACACGATGCGTCCGGCGAGCGGGTCGAAGCTCAGGGTGTTGTTGTTGAGATGGCTGCCGGCCTGGAGGGCGCCTTTGGTGATGCCGTGCTGCAGGCCGAAGGCGAACCCGTCGGGATCGGCAGCGATGCCGTCGTTGCTGAGGGTGGCGATGAAAAGGAGCGGGCTGGGCTGAAGGGCGCCGTTGGGGCCGACGCGGCGGAAGACGTGATCGGTGTGGGTCTGGGCGGAGCGGGGCAGTCCCGGCACATCGGCGGGAACTTCCTTCCAGCCGGGAGGCGCGGCGACGTGGTAGTGCACTGCCGGGACCGGGGCTGAAGGGCCGCGTGCAGACATGCCCGCTGCAGAGGGGGCAGCGCGGGTGGAAGACGCGAATGCCAGCATCACCAGCGCCAGGGGGATGGTGATGCGTGGCATTCGAGTTCTCCCGGGAT
>JBEHXY010000102.1:0-10376 GCA_048498455.1 Planctomycetota bacterium
CGGTTGATCGTCCCCAGGTACTGCCCCTGCCGAGGGGTCAGCTCCGGATCGCGCAGCATCAACTGCGAAAACCCCAGGATCGCGTTCATCGGTGTGCGAATCTCATGGGACATGTTCGCCAGAAAGACGCTCTTCGCCCGGTTCGCCTGCTGCAGCGACCGTTCATAGCGCTTCCGCTCCGTGACATCCCGCGCGGCCGCGAACACCCCGCGCAACTTGCGGTCCCGGTCATGAAAGGTGGTTGCGTTGTAGGACACCACCGTCTCCTTGCCGTCGCGGTTCCGCGCCGTGAGTTCGTAATCCGTCACCTTTCCCTCGGCCAGCACCAGCTTGATCGCCGCCTCGGCCCGCTCCGGATTGGTGAAGTAATCCTTGAAGGGCGCCCCGATCAGCTCGTCCCGCGTGCAGCCCGTCAATGCTTCCATCTGCTTGTTCACATCGGTGATGATTCCCCGCGGATCCGTCGTGATCAGAGCGTCGATGTTCGATTCGATCAGTGAGCGGGTGTAGAACTGCTGATCGCGCACCCGCTGGTCCAGCAGCATCCGCTCCGCCTCCACCTGCTTGCGCGCGGTGTTGTCCGTCCCGATCAGCAGATAGCCGATGATGCTGCCCGGCGCATCCCGCAGCGCCGTCACCGACACGATCGCCGGAAAACGGCTGCCGTCCTTGCGGATGTAGGTCAGTTCATAAATGTCCTCGATCCCGCGCGAGGCCTTGAACACCAGGGCCTCGAAGCCCGGCAGAATCGCGGTGCCCAGTTCCGCGCTCAGGGCCTTAGCCCGTGCAATGACCTCCTGCGGATCCGAGATGTCCGCCGGCGTGATCTTGTTCATGACCTCCGCCGCGGTGTATCCGA
Source organism: Planctomycetota bacterium (assembly GCA_048498455.1). Lineage (GTDB taxonomy): Bacteria > Planctomycetota > Phycisphaerae > WQYP01 > WQYP01 > CALCHA01. The sequence continues at coordinate 860 of JBEHXY010000102.1, forward strand.
GCATCCGCTCCGCCCCGACGTTGAAAATCTGGATGACCCCCTTCTCATCGGTCGCAATGCTCGAAAAGTTCGCGCTGTTGAAAATCGCGCTCTGCAGGGCTCCCGCCTTGAGCAGTTCCTCCTCCGCGCGCTTGCGCGCCGTCACATCCTCCATCGCCAGGACCAGGAGCTCCCCATGCTGCCCCGCCTGCAGCTTCCGCGCGTTGAGCAGCATCACCCGCCGCCCAATGACGGGAAAGGTGTGGGCCAGCTCAAAATCGTTGAAGACGGAGCTCTTGGGGACGATGTCCTCCAAAAGCGTCCTCAAGGCCGGAATGTCCCACTGCCCGTTCCCCAATTCATAAATCAACCGGTTGACTGTTTCCCCCGCCGACACCTGGAACGTCTGGTAAAAGGCCCGATTCGCCGACCGCACTCGCAACGTCTCATCCAGAATCAACAGCGGCTCCCGGACCGTGTCGACAATGTTCAACGCATAATCCTGAATGTCTTCCGCCGGCAGAACCTGTGTGATAAAACCTCCGCAACCACCCACCAGACCCCGTGGCAATCACTTCGCCACTCAGTAGTGTACTCGAAATCGATCACTCAAAATATAAATAACCGTAGGCTGCAGGCTGCGGAACGGCTGCTTCCGAGGCGCATGTTCCCCTGGTCCCCATTTGCTCCCCCAAGTGGCGTAGCTGCCGCGTGCTTTTGCCTGAAACACGCGTGAAAACAGAAGAGCTGAAGAGCTTGCAAGCCTGCAGTTCTCACGAATGAACGCAAGAGGGGAAGAAGTTCCGCCTTGTAGCCGGCAGTGGGTGGCGTTCCGAAGAACGTTCGATCGCCGTCAGAACGCGAGCCGTTAGACGGCGGAAACCCGACGGGGCAGGCGGAGGGTAAATGTGGTGCCGGCGGCCGCAGAGGACAAGACAGACAGCGTGCCGCTGTGGGCGATGGCCACGGCGCGGGCGATGTACAGGCCGAGGCCCAGGCTTCCAGGCTGCCGGGGTCGAGCGGCGTTCGTGGAAGGCCCCCTGACAAGCGGCTCAAAAATGGTGCCTAATGCGTGCGGAGGGATGGGGAATCCTTCGTTGTGCACATCAGCCACGACGCTGTCACCGTCCTCTCGAACGGAGAGATCGACGGAGCTGGTGACAGCTCCGTGATAGATGGCATTGCCAATAAGATTAGAGAGGACCTGGCGCAGTCGGCCCCTGTCCCATGTTCCGGTGAGCGAGCTAGTGGCGTGGACGTGGAGCTCGCGGTCGGGGTGTGCAGTGCGCATTTCATTCACAACCTCTTCCGCGAGGGTTTTAAGATCCATCGGGGCCGGCGAGAGCGGCATCGGCCCGCCGAGACCAGTACCCGTGAAATCAAGCAAGTCGCTGATCATGGTGCTCATCGCCCCTGCGCTGGCGGAAATTTGCGAGGCTGTGGCGATGGAGCTCGGATCCAGGCGTTTTGAAAGAGCCAAGAGTTGGGCGGCAAGGCTGATCGAGTTGAGGGGGTTGCGAAGGTCGTGGCCCAGAACCGCAAGGAACATCTGGCGAGAGTGATCGAGGTGTTCGGTAAAGCTTCGGACGGCCTCGGTAAGGGACTGATCTATGGATTCATTGAAGCGGGTGAGATCGTCCAAATCACGACGGTCGGGATGGGGGGCGCTGTCCTGCCACAGACGGACGACGCTGGCGCGCAGGGCGCGATATTCGGCGACAACCGCCATCAGATCAAAGCCGGACTTGACCCGGCCCACCGCGTGAATTTCGGAGGCGCCGTCAAGGCGTCCGGTCGCAGTGCCTGCCCCCTTCGATTTATCGGATTGCTGGGTTCGTGTCTGCGCGGATTTCATGTCGTGCGCGGTGGCACGGAGGATATCAGCGGCGTTGTCACGCAATGTAAGGGGGTCTACAGCAACGCCGGGCCAGATGCTGCGAGCAAAGGTTTCCCACTCACTCAGAATCGAGTCGAGGTCGTTCAGAATGAAATCAGCGAGGCGCACGAGAGCACTCTACCGGATTACTGACGGGGGCGACACCAGAGGGTCCTGGTCTGCAGGAAAAGCTTAGGCAGGCACCTCGGCAGAGAGCACTGCGTGACCCCGATTCGGCGCTGGCTGCGCGCTTTGATTCGCTTTGGGATGGCGCCGTTGCGCGTCTGTTCCCATGCGCGGAACGCACCGGCGTGACACATTTCATCATCCACGCTGGACGCGGCACAGGGCGATTGGGTGCGATGCCGGTATTGCCATGCACGACGCTCCCATAATCAGGGTGCACGATCTGCGATATGCTCAAGGGCGGCAGCTTTCACCATTGCGATAATTCCCGCCCGAAGCGTCCGCGGAAGGGCCGGCCAAGCCGTTACGCAGACCGGGAGGGGTCACTGTCGGCCAGTTTTCCGTGGCGCAGGAAGCCCGAAGATTCTGCCACAATTTCGCCCAAGGCGCTTCACGTTGGCCTTCACGATGTACCCCGATGGCGAATTGAAGGCATGGCCGATCTTGATCTCTCCTTGACCTTTCCCGCCCGGCTTTTGACGTCCTTTTGATTACAAATCGCACTCCCGCCTCCTGACAATGACTCCGTCCTTCAAGGAGTCGTCATGGACCTTGTTTATCCGCTCATCACCATCGCCTTCTTCGCTTCCGCCGCATTGCTGCTGTGGCTTTGCCAGTCGCTGGGAGGAAACCCGTGACACCTCTCTACTGGATCGCCGCGGTGCTGTCCGCACTGCTCCTCGTCTACCTCTTTGCCGCGCTGCTTTACCCGGAGAAATTCTCATGACCGCGCTTGGATGGTTTCAAATCATCCTCTTTCTGCTCGTGCTGCTCGCCGTGGTCAAACCGCTTGGCGCGTACATGGCCCGCGTTTTTGAAGGGCGATCCCTTTTCGGGCTTGATCGCCTCCTCGGCCCGCTCGAGCGCTCCATCTACCGCGTTGCGGGCATCCGTAAGGATTCTGAGATGGCGTGGCAAACGTATGCCGGCGCGGTCCTTGTTTTCAGCACCATCGGCCTGCTCTTCACGTATGCCAACCAGCGCGTCCAGGGCTTCCTCCCCGGCAATCCTCAAGGCATGGCTGCCGTCGATCCCGCGCTCGCGTTCAACACCGCCGCCAGCTTCACCACCAACACCAACTGGCAGAACTACGGCGGCGAAACCACGATGTCGTACCTCACGCAGATGCTGGGCCTCACGGTCCACAACTTTTTCTCCGCGGCTACTGGAATCGCCGTCCTCGTCGCCCTGATCCGCGGGCTCGCCCGAAAGACCGCGACCACCCTTGGCAATTTCTGGATCGATCTCACCCGCACCACGCTTTACATCCTTCTTCCGCCATCGATGCTTTTCGCCCTCATCCTTGTCTCTCAAGGAGGCCTGCAGAACTTCTCCCCCTATAAGACGGTGCCTCTCGTCCAGGCCACCAGCTACACGCAACCCAAGCTCGATGCCGCCGGCAATCCTGTGAAAGACGCCGCCGGCAACGCCGTCAGTGAAACGATCACGGTCGCCACGCAAACCCTTCCGATGGGCCCCGCAGCCTCGCAAATCGCCATCAAGCACCTGGGCACCAACGGCGGCGGCTTCTTCAACGCCAACAGCGCTCATCCCTTTGAAAACCCGAGCGCCCTCACCGATTTCCTCGAGCTCCTCGCCGAAACCGTCATCGCCGCTTCCCTCTGCTACACCTTCGGAAAAATGGTCGGCGACACCCGGCAAGGGTGGGCGATCCTCTTCGCCATGCTCGTGATCCTCACCGCTTTCATCGGCCTCTGTTACTGGGCCGAAGCCGCGCCCAACCCTCACCTCGCCGCGCTCAACGTCGATCAGGTTTCCACGGACCTCAATCCCGGTGGAAACATGGAAGGCAAGGAGGCGCGCTTCGGCATCGCTCGCAGTGCTCTTTTCGCCACCTGTACCACCGCGACCTCCAGCGGGGCCGTCGACGCCATGCATGATTCCTTTATGCCGCTCGGCGGCGCCGTTCCCATGGCCATGATGCAGCTTGGCGAAGTCGTCCTCGGCGGCACCGGCACCGGTCTCTACGGGATGCTGGTGCTGGCCATCATCGCGGTCTTTATCGCAGGACTCATGGTGGGGCGAACGCCGGAATATCTGGGTAAAAAAATCGAAGCCTACGAAATGAAAATGGCGGCGATTCTGATCCTCATCATGCCCGCCGTGGTCCTTCTCCTTGCCGCTACCGCTGCGGTACTCCCCGCTGGGCTCGCCGGCATCAGCAACGCGGGGCCACACGGGTTTTCCGAAATCCTCTACGCCTTCTCCTCGATGGGGAACAACAACGGCTCCGCTTTCGGGGGCCTCTCCGGCAACACGCCGTTCTACAACGTCGCCGGCACCATCGCCATGCTCATCGGCCGCTTCTGGATCATCGTCCCCACGCTCGCGCTTGCCGGCTCCCTCGCGAAGAAGAAGCTCGTCCCCACCGGCCCCGGCACCCTGCCCACCCACACCCCGCTTTTCGTCGCGCTCCTCATCGGCCTCGTCCTCATCGTCGCTCTCCTTACGTTCGTCCCCGCCCTCGCTGTCGGTCCGGTCGTCGAGCACCTGCAACTGTTTGGCCACTAATAGCCCGGAGGTACTGACCCATGCGTCCGACCACTTCCGTTGAACGGCTCCACGGCCTTCCGCCCGTGGTCGTCGTCAACATCGATGCCGCTTCGCGCGGGCCCGGTCCGCTTGATCCGCGGGTCCAGGAAATCCTGCTCGTCTTCCCGGAGCCCTCCCTTCGCCAGTCGCTGGGACTTGTGGCCCACAGCCTGAAGGTGCTCGTCCGATGCACCTGCCGCCACTGCAGCCACTATTGCCTCGTTTATCGCGACGGCTACGCCTACACCAACCATTGGTACACCCGCGACGCCGCGCGGCAACACGATTAAGGAGCCCCCCATGGCATCGGCCAAAACTCATTCCCTCTTCCACCTCCCCATTCTCCAGCGCGCCGCCCGCGATGCTTTCATCAAGCTCGACCCCCGCATCCAGATCCGCAACCCCGTGATGTTTGTCGTCTACATTGGCAGCATCCTCACCACGGCGCTCTTCCTCCAGGCCGCCCTCGGCCATGGTGAAGCGCCCACCATCTCCATCCTCTGGATCGCCCTCTGGCTTTGGTTCACCGTCCTCTTCGCGAACTTCGCCGAAGCCATGGCCGAAGGCCGAGGGAAGGCGCAGGCGGACACGCTTCGCAAAGCCCGCCAGGACACCCCCGCGAAGCTTCTGAAAGCGCCTACCGTTGACGCTCTGCGTACCTCGGTCTCCGCCGCCTCTCTTCGCAAGGGCGACCTCGTCCTCTGTGAAGCCGCCGACCTCATTCCTGCGGACGGCGAAGTTGTCGAAGGCGTCGCTTCTGTCGATGAATCCGCCATCACCGGAGAATCGGCGCCTGTCATCCGCGAGTCCGGCGGCGATCGCTCCTCCGTCACCGGCGGCACGCGCGTGCTCTCCGACTGGCTCATCATCCGCATCTCCGTCAACCCCGGTGAAGCGTTCCTCGATCGCATGATCGCGATGGTCGAAGGCGCCAAACGCCAGAAGACGCCCAACGAAATCGCGCTCAACATCCTGCTCGCTTCCATGACCATCATCTTCCTGCTCGCCACAGTCACGCTGCTGCCCTTCTCCATCTACGCCGTCACCGCCGCCGGCAAAGGCACCCCTGTCACCGTCACAGCGCTCGTCGCGCTTCTCGTCTGCCTTATTCCCACGACGATCGGCGGCCTGCTCTCCGCCATCGGCATCGCCGGCATGGACCGCATGATCCAGAAGAACGTGATCGCCATGTCTGGCCGCGCCGTCGAAGCGGCTGGCGATGTCGATGTCCTTCTTCTTGATAAAACCGGCACCATCACCCTCGGGAATCGCCAGGCCGTCGCCTTCCACCCCGCCGAGGGCGTCTCGCCGGAAGCGGTCGCAGACGCCGCGCAACTTTCCAGCCTCGCGGATGAAACTCCTGAAGGCCGCTCCGTCGTCGTGCTCGCCAAGGAGAAGTACGCCATCCGCGAACGCCACGTTCACGAGCTCGACGCCCACTTCGTTCCCTTCACCGCCCAGACGCGCATGTCCGGCGTGAACCTGCGCGACCATGAGATCCGCAAAGGCGCCGCCTCCGCAATCGAAATCTACGTCGCCACCAACGGCGGCACTTACCCGCTCGCCGTGAAACGCACCGTCGAATCCATCTCCAAACAAGGTGGCACGCCGCTGGTCGTTGCAGAGAAAAACGGCCAAGCCCCGCGCGTCCTGGGCACCATCGAACTCAAGGACATCGTGAAGGGCGGCATCCGCGAACGGTTCGCCGAACTCCGCCGCATGGGCATCAAGACCGTGATGATCACCGGCGACAACCCGCTCACGGCCGCGGCCATCGCCGCCGAAGCCGGCGTCGATGATTTTCTCGCCCAGGCCACGCCGGAAGCCAAACTCAAACTGATTCGCGATTACCAGGGGGGCGGCCGCCTCGTCGCCATGACCGGCGATGGCACCAACGACGCCCCCGCGCTCGCCCAGGCCGACGTGGCCGTCGCGATGAACACCGGCACCCAGGCCGCCAAGGAAGCCGGCAACATGGTCGACCTCGACTCCAACCCGACCAAGCTCATCGAAGTCGTCGAGACCGGCAAACAGCTCCTCATGACGCGCGGCGCCCTGACGACCTTCTCCGTCGCCAACGACATCTCCAAGTACTTTGCCATCATCCCCGCCATCTTCCTCGGGACGTATCCCCAGCTCGCCCGCCTCAACCTCATGGCCCTCAACCCCGCCACCGCGATCCTCTCCGCCGTCATCTTCAACGCCCTGATCATCATCTGCCTGATCCCCCTCGCCCTCCGTGGGGTCACCTATCGCCCGCTGCCCGCCGCTTTACTTCTCCGCAGGAACCTCCTCGTGTACGGCGTCGGCGGCCTCCTCGTGCCGTTCGCCGGCATCAAACTGATTGACCTCCTCCTCAACCTCCTCCACGTCGCCTGAACTTCCAACCTGTGACTTCAAAGGATCTCCCCATGACCACCCCAACCACCGCTCACGGCCCGCTCGCCCAGCTCCGGGCCGCCCTCGCCGTCTTCTTCCTGCTTACGCTGCTCACCGGCATCGTTTATCCGCTCGCCATCACCGCCGCCGCGCAAGTGCTCTTTCCCTGGCGCGCCAATGGGTCGCTGATCGACAAGTCCGGCCGCCCCACGACCGACGTCGCCGCCGCCGCCGGATCCGCGCTCATCGGCCAATCCTTCGACAGGCCCGCCTACTTCTGGCCGCGCCCCTCCGCCACGAGTCCCGTTCCCTACACCGCCTTCAACGCCGACAAATCCACCGGCTCCACGGGCTCCAACCTTTCGCCCGCCGGCCAACCCTTCGCCGACGCCGTCAGAGCCCGCGCCGATGCCCTGCGCGCCGCCGACCCTACGAATGCCGCTCCCCTCCCCATCGACCTCGTTACCGCTTCCGGCTCCGGCCTGGATCCCCACGAATCCATCGCCGCCGCGCTCTGGCAACTCCCGCGCGTCGCCAAGGCCCGCCACCTTTCCCCCGACGCTCTCCGTCTCCTCATCACCGCCCACACCAGCGCCCGCTCGCTCGGCCTTCTCGGCGAACCTGTCGTAAATGTCCTTGAGTTGAATCTCGACTTGGACAGACAATACCCGGTGACCCCCACGTCGAACTCCGCCGCCAGCCAGTCCGCCCCCGGAGCCCCCACGCCATGACCGCCACCGCCCGCCCCGATCCCGACGCCCTCCTCGCCAGTGTCACCGCCGACCATGCCCGCTCCGCCCGCGGCCGTCTCAAAATCTTTTTCGGGGCCGCCGCCGGTGTCGGAAAAACTTACGCCATGCTGGAGGAAGCCCGCAAACGCGCGGCGGAGGGCGTCGACGTCCTCATTGGTTATGCGGAGCCCCACATCCGCCCCGACACCGAAGCCCTCCTCCTTGGCCTCGACATCCTGCCCCACAAACCCGTCCTCTACAAAGGCGCCACGCTCCTGGAATTCGACCTCGACGCGGCCCTCGCGCGCAAACCCGCGCTCATCTGCGTCGATGAACTCGCCCACACCAATGCCCCCGGTCTCCGCCACCCCAAACGCTTCCAGGATGTGCTCGAACTTCTCGACGCCGGCATCTGCGTTTACACGACTCTCAACGTTCAGCACCTCGAAAGCGCCGCCGATCTCGTCGCCCACATCAGCGGCATCACCGTCCGCGAAACCCTCCCCGACCGGATCCTCGAACAAGCCGACGAAGTCCAACTCATCGACCTCCCTCCGGAAAAGCTCATCGAACGCATCGCCGAAGGCCGCATCTACAAACAGCACGACGTCGACCGCCTCACCAAGGGCTTCTTCAACCAGGGCAACCTCTCCGCCCTCCGCGAACTCGCCCTCCGGCGAACTGCTGAACGCGTCGACGCCCAGATGGCCGCCTTTCAGAAGGCCCACGGCACCACGGTCCCCTGGCCCGCCGCCGACCGCCTCCTCGTCTGCGTCGGTCCCAGCCCCTTTGCCGCGCGCTTGGTCCGCTCTGCACGCCGCATGGCCGCCACCCTCAAGGCCGAGTGGTTCGCCGTCTACGTCGAAACGCCGCGCCCGCTTTCCCCCGATGCCCGCGACCGCGTCACCGCCGCCCTCCGCCTCGCCGAATCCCTCGGCGCAAAGGTGGTCACCCTCACCGGCCGCCGCCCCGCCGACGAACTCATCGCCTTCGCCCGCTCCCAAAACGTCGCCCGCATCATCACCGGAAAACCCGACCGCTCCCGCTGGCGCGAATTCTTCCGCCCTGGCCTCGTCGAAGACCTCATCGGCCACTCCGGCCGTATCGAAGTCCTGGTCGTCCGCGAAGAAGCCGCCGATCCTCCCAGTCCTCCCGCTGCTCACGCCCACGCCCCTTTCCCCTGGCCACGCTACGCCGCCGCGGCCGCGGTCGTCGCCCTCACCACCACCATCGGCGCGGCTCTCTACCACCTTTCCGGCGCTGGCGCTCATTTCAGCAACGCCAACGTCCTCATGCTCGATCTTATCGGTGTGCTCCTCGTCGCGCTCCGTCTCGGCCGCGGTCCCGCCGTCCTCGCCTCCACCCTCGCCGTCCTCGCTTTCGATTTCACCGTCGTCCCGCCTTACTTTTCCTTCGCCGTCTCCGATGCCCAATACCTCCTCACCTTCGCCGTCATGTTCGCCACGGCCCTCATCATCAGCACCCTCACCGACCGCCTGCGCCAGGGCACCGAAACCGCCCGACGCCGCGAACGCCGCACCGCCGCCCTGCTCGATCTCACCCGCGACCTCGCCTCTCTCCAGGACAAGAGCCCGCTCCTGGACGCCGCCGTCCGTCACATCGCCAGCCTCTTCGATTGCCGCGCCGCCGTCCTCCTGCCCACCGCCTCCGGAACCCTCGGCAACGCCGCCCGCGCCGGCGATCTTTTCCCTGACGACGAAAAAGAACTCGGCGTCGCCCGCTTTGCTTTCGACCACCAACGCAACACCGGCGCCACCACCGACACCCTCCCCGCCGCCGCCGGCCTGTACGT
>JBEHXY010000103.1:0-10303 GCA_048498455.1 Planctomycetota bacterium
CGGGGCGCTGCTTCTGGGCGTTCAAGGATTGTTTTTGAAGGTCCACGGCTCCTCCGGGCCGCGGGCGATCAAGAACGCGGTGGCGGCGGCGAAGGCAGCGGGGCGAATCAACATCAGCAAGCAGATCGAAGAGCGGCTGGCGGTAAAAGCCTGACGCGCAGAGGGTGGGCCGGCGGGGAGACGGGAGTGGTCATGGCGGGACTTGAACAGGCCATTTCGCTGGCGGTGGAAAAGCACCGCGGACAAACCGACAAGAGCGGCGAGCCCTATGTGCTCCATCCGATGCGGGTGATGATGCGCGTGCGCGAGCGCGGCGGCAGCGAGGCCGCGCAGTGTGCGGCGATCCTGCACGATGTGGTCGAGGACACCGGCACGACGCTGGAGGACCTGCGGAAGGCGGGGTTCTCGGAGGAAGTGGTCCGCGGGGTGGAGGCGGTGACCAAGCAGCCGGGCGATAAAGGGGATGCAGGGTACCAGGGATTTGTGGAGCGGGCGGCGGCGGATCCGATCGGCCGGATGGTGAAGCTGGCGGACCTGGAAGACAAAATGGACCTGCGGCGGCTCGACGAGGTGGGGGAAAAGGGGATGCGGCGCCTGGAGCGGTACCTGCGGGCGTGGCGCTACATCACCTCCTTGAAGTAACCCCCCTGCCGGGGTTTGCGTGCGCCGGGCCGACGCGGCCGCTTGTTGACCCGGTGGGCCGCCCTTATCATTTCCCTTCTTCGCATATCCAAGGAAGGTTCTGATGCAGTCGACGGCCGTGCGCTCGGATCGGGCGGGGAAAAACAATACCGGCACGCCCGGTCGCAGGCGGGTGGCGATTCTGGGGGCGACGGGGTCCATCGGCACGAACGCAATCGACGTGTGCCGCAATTTGCCCGGTGAGTTTGAAATCCATTCGCTGACCGCGGTGACGAGCTGGAAGAAGCTTGCGGAACAGGCGCTGGACGTGCGGCCGCGGTTCGTGGCGCTCAACGACAAGAGCACGAAGGAACTGCCCTCGGAGAACCTTGCGGCGCTGCACGATGCGCTGCTGGGAACCGGGATCGAGGTGGTGACCGGGCCGCATGCGATGGAGGAGATCGCCGCGCGGGAGGAAGTGGATGCGGTGGTGGCGGCGGTGGTGGGCGCGGCGGGGCTGGCGCCGGTGATCGCCGCGGCGAAGGCGGGCAAGACAATCGCCCTGGCGAACAAGGAGGCGCTGGTGGTGGCGGGGTCCATCGTCATGCCGACCGCCAACGAGCACGGGGCGACGATCGTGCCGGTGGATTCGGAGCACTCGGCGATTTTTCAGTCGCTGCGGTCGGGGGAGGAGAAGGAAATCCGCAAGATCATCCTGACCGCCTCGGGCGGACCTTTCCGGACGTGGGCAAAGTCGAAGATTGAGAACGCCACGGTGGCCGAGGCGCTTGCCCATCCTAACTGGAAGATGGGTCCCAAAATCACCATCGACTCGGCCACGATGATGAACAAGGCCCTGGAGATTATCGAAGCCCACTGGCTATTCAACCTGCCGGCCGATCGCATCGAGGTGCTGATCCACCCGCAAAGCATTGTGCATTCGATGATTGAGTTCGTGGACGGCTCGGTGATCGCCCAACTGGGCACGCCCGATATGCGCACGCCCATCCAATACGCCCTCACTCATCCAAAAAGGCTGGAGGGCTGCAGTACCCGCCTGGATTGGTCGAAAATCCGTGAGATGACCTTCGAGCAACCTGACGAACGGTTTCCCGCCCTACAATTGGGGTACGAAGTGATCCGCCTGGGCGGCACGTCCGGCGCGGTGGTCAACGCTGCCAACGAAATCGCGAACGAAATGTTCCGTTCCGGGAACATTCGCTTCGGTGAGATCGTACAGAGAGTCGAGGCGGTCCTGTCGCGGCACAAGGGTTCGGGCTTCATCGCCCAGCCAACGCTCGACGAGCTGCTGGCCGCCGACACGTGGGCACGCAAAGAGGCCCGGCAGGTCTAACGGATGCGGCCAGGTCGCGGCAGGAAACGATTTTCGGGGACGGGACACATGAAAGGCGATGGAATGCGAAGCGTGAATAAACGGGTGGCGGCGGGATACCGGCGGTCACGAGTGGCCCTCTACAGCGTGCTGACCCCCCTGCTGGCGTTCACCCTGTTGGGCGCGGCGGACTCCTTCAAACGCATCCTGTTCATCGTGCTGGGGTTCAGCCTCGTGATCTTCCTGCACGAGCTTGGACACTTCCTGGTGGCCCGGGCCTGCAGCGTGAAGTGCCTCGCGTTTTCGATCGGCATCGGACCTCGCATGCTGGGATGGCGCAAGGGGCGCGGATTGACCTTCGGCAAGGACCCTTACGAAGGGCAGACGGGCAACGCGGTCGCAGGGACGGACGATGACCGCGTGATGGTCCAAACCAAGGACGGCCCGAAAGAGATCCATCCCGACACCAAGAACCTCACCGCCGACATCCTGGGCAAACCCAGCGCTGAGAAAAAGCTCGAGCACATGGAAGCCGCGACCACCCACTCGGACCTGCCGACCTCGGCGGTGGCGCCGGCCCATCCCAGGAACGTCGGCGATTGCGATTACCGCATCTCCTGGCTGCCGCTGGGCGGATATGTGCGGATGCTCGGCCAGGACGACATGGACCCCACGAAGGTGTCGACCGATCCACGGGCGTTCAACATGCGGCCAGTGTGGCAGCGGATGTGCATTGTGTCCGCGGGCGTGATCATGAACGTGATCTTCGCGGCGGTGACTTTTTCGATCATCTTCTCGCATGGCATCGGCGTGAACTTTCCGCCGGCACGCATCGGGATGGTGGCGTACAACTCGCCGGCGTACAAGGCCGGCGTCCAGATGGGCGATGAAATCACCGCCATCAATGGCAAGCGCGATCGGGGCTTCGTGGAGTTCACGGACGTGCAGATTGCCTGTGCGCTGTCCACGGGCACCGAGCCGATCGATTTCCAATGGAAGCGTCCGCAGACCGATGGGGGCGAGGTGACCATGCACAAGGGCATCACGCCGGTGCGCCCGGCGGATGGCGGCTTCCTGATGATCGGCGTGACGCCGATGCCGGGGCTGAACATCGCCAACTCCGAGGATGTGCTCAAAGAGGCCGTGGAACTCCGCCGCAAGCCGTTGACGGAAGACGGCTATGGCCAGCCGGAAGAAGCGAACGAGCTGGCGAAGCTGCGGATGCACGACCACATCGTGGCCCTCGATGGCAAGCCGGTGGCCGACTACGTGGAGTTCTACAACCTGCTGCAGAAATCGGCGGGCAAGCCCATCGCGATCACGGTGCACAATGATGACGCCACGATCGCGGATCGCACCGTGACGCTGCGGGCACGGCTCGAAATGCGGCCCGGCGCCGAAGGGTTTCCCACCATCGCCGGTCTGCGGCCCCGCCTGAAAGTGCTCGAACCGATGAAAGGCCAGGGGGCCGAGGCGGCCGGCATCAAGGATGGCGACGTGATCGTGCTGGTGGGCGAACGGGCGAATCCGACGGTGCAGGAGATGCAGGAGATCGTCAGCAAGAACGCCGGCAACCCGTCGCTGCCGGTCGGCGTGCTGCGCAACGGCGAACGGATCATGCTGTCGGTGAAGGTCTCCAAGGCGGGGAGGATCGGCGTGCAGCTGCACGAGGATGTCGAGACGTCTTTCGTTTCGATCCCCGACCGGGCGCAGGCGCCCGATGTCGAGCTGCTTAATCCTTCCAGCAATGTGCGCATCGCCTCGGTGGATGGCCAGCCGGTGTCCTCCTGGACCGATGTTTACGGTGTTTTCAGAACGAAGTCCGCGGGGGACAAGGTGAGCCTCGCGTTCGCCAGCGGCCCCGCTGCGACGCAGCCGGGTAATGCCGCCACGAGCGCCCCCGCGGCTACCACGACCGTGACGGTCTCGGAGGAACTCGCCACTGCCCTGCACGAGCAGACGCATTACATCGCGAACATTCCGGTGGAAAACGAGACGCGCACGCAGCGGGCCGACACCACCTGGGGCGCGGTGGTCATGGGCGCGCAGCACACCGAGAAGTTCATCCTGCAGGTGTACATGACCCTTCGCGGGCTGTTCATCGGCACGGTCTCGCCCACCAACCTTCACGGGATCGTGGGCATCACCAAGGTGGGCTATGACATCCAGGAACGCGGCCACGTGTGGCTGTGGTATGTACTGGCGATGGTGTCGGTGAACCTGGCGGTCGCCAATTTCCTGCCGCTGCCGATCGTCGACGGCGGCCTCTTCCTGCTGCTGATCCTCGAGAAGATCCGTGGCAAGCCGCTGTCGCTCAAGGTGCAGTCGGCGATCCAGATCGTCGGGATCGTCCTCCTCGCCGGGCTGTTCCTCTTCGTGACCTACAACGACATCGGCATGTTCATGGGCGGCAAGTAACACCACAAACCCCGCGGAGACGTACACGTGTGCAATGCCATGGCGTCGGTTCTCCGCGGGGCAGGCGCGCTGCTGCTGGCGGCGCTGCCTTGCGGATGTGGCCTCACCAGCGTCGATATCAAGGCCCGCGAGCTTGCCCCCTGGACCTCCGCCAACAGCCCCACCACTTCCAATGCCGACGGCACCCGCACTTTCACCGCGCGGCCGCTGCTCTCGGGCGGCGGAACCCTGACCTTTCCTTATGACCCGCTGCTCTGGCAAATCGCGCACATGCCCTGCATTCGCACCAGCGCCGGCGAGGTGATGCTGCTGGACACCGGCTTGATCGGGGTGCCGCTGGCGGTCACGCTCGACGTCGTCAACAAGAACCACTACCCGACGCAGACGTTCATCCCCGGCAGCGATTTCTCGATGTCCTACATCGGGGCCCTGCCGATCGGCGACATGAACGTCACTGACGCACCCGCCTGGCTGCAGAGCAAGACGTTTGCCCTGCACGTCCTCGGCCTCCCGATTTACCGCGTCAGCGGGTGGGTCATGGGGCACTCGCTGCTGTCGCAGGCGAAGTTCGTCGCGTTCGACAACCTGCACCGGCAGGCGACCTTTGGCTTCACGGCCTTTGCTCCCGATGACAACATGCAGTGGAAGGCGCTGGAGGTCGACCCGCGGCTCGGACTGCCTTTTGTCCGCGTCACCATTGCGGGAAAGCCGTTCACGATGCTGGCGGATTCCGGCGGCGGACCGCACATGATTCTCAACGCGCCGCAATGGCAAGCGATCGCGCCGAACCTCAAAGTGCTGCACCACCAGCGCGAGAAGTACCCGACATGGGGCGGCTTTCAGGAAGTCGATGCGTACGTCGTCGAGCGGCTGGTCATCGATGATGTGACGCTTCCGCACCAGACCGTATGGGTGCGGCGGGTCAACAAGCTCGAGACGTTTCCGCTGCTGGGCCTGAACATGTTTCCGGAGCAGACGCTGGTGTGGGATTACGCCCACCGCAAGTGGTGGATCGGCACGCCGCCGCCGCGATCCGTCCCTGCCGCTTCGGACGCCCCGCCCAAGTCACGGCGGTAGCCCGCCGCGCGCCAGCCCGCTACACTCCCACCATGTCTGAGAAAACACATGTCGCCCGCTCCTCCGCGCTTGCCGGCGGAACCCTCGCCGTACTGAAGCTGACGATCGGCTTTCTCACCGGATCCCTGGCGCTGATCTCCGAAGGCTTTCATTCCACGCTGGATTTCGGCGTCACCCTGGTCACGTGGCTCAGCGTGAAATCCGCCGATCTCCCCGCCGACACCGAGCATCATTATGGCCATGGAAAGATCGAGAATCTCTCCGCCTTCGGCCAGGCGATCCTGCTGATCGTGACCGGGTTTTTCATTCTTAAAGAAGGCTACAGCCGGCTGGCCGCGAGCACCGGCGAACAGGCGGCGGGCACGGGCCAGCACCTGCCGCTGATCGACAAGGGCTGGTACGCGGCGATTGCGGTGGTGGCGGTGTCGCTGGCGGTGGACCTGTCCCGATCGCGCGCCCTGGCCCGCGCCGCGCGCAAGTTCAACAGCCAGGCCCTGGAGGCCGACGCCCTGCACTTCGGGACGGAATTGCTGTCCTCGGCGGTGGTGCTGGCCGGGCTGCTGGTGATCCGGTTCGGCGGCGAGCGGTACTATTGGGCGGACCCGCTCGCGGCCATGTTCGTGGCCGGCGTGATGATTTTCACGGCGCTGCGGCTCGGCCGCCGGGCCGCCGACGTGCTCGTCGACCGCGCCCCGGAAGGTCTGGAAGCGACGATGAACGACATCATCGGCAACGTGCCCGGGGTGCAGCAGGTGGCGCGGGTCCGTGCCCGCCAATCCGGGGCCAACACGTTTGTCGATGCCACCATCACGGTCGATCCGGCGATCGGGCTCTCGGCGGGCCACCAGATTTCCGACGACGTGGAACGCCGCGTCACGGAGAAATACCCCAACGTCGACATCCTGGTCCACGTGGAGCCGGGAGCCAACGCCGTGGATCACACGGCCGCGATCCGCGAGCTGGCGCAGCAGATGGACATCCGCATCCACGCCATTCGCCTGCGCGAGATCAACGGATCGCTGTACCTGAATTTTCATGCGGAATTTGAGCCCGAGACCACCCTGGCCGACGCCCACCGGCGGGTCACACAGTTCGAGGAGCGCGTCCAGCGGCACATTCCGGAAATCGCGGAAGTGGAAAGCCACCTGGAGCCCCGGCCGATCGACTGACCCCGCGGGTCGCCATCACATCGGGGCCACGGGCGGGGAATCGGATGGCGCGCTGCCGCGGCCAGGTAGGGCGGGGCGGGTTGCCGGCGGCTCGCGATGGGGCGGGGCTCCCAGGCGAGGCGGGGGTACCGGCGTCGGGGAGGGGGTGGGGCTGGGCGTGGGGGTGGGGGAAGGAGTGGGAGTCAGGACCGGGGGCGCCACATCGCCACCGCCGCCGCCGATCCCACCGCCATAGCCGCCACCGTAGCCGCCACCGCCATAGCCCCCGGGGCCGTAGGAGGCGGGACCGGCATAAGGCGTGGGATATGCGGGCGTGCTGGGAGCTGCCGGGGCGGGAGCTGCAGGCGGCGCGGGAGCGGGCGTGGCGGCCGCGGAGGTGTTGATCTTAAGCGGGGCCGGCGGAGGCGGATCGTCGACATCCTGGAGTTCCATGATCCGCTGCACGCCGGTGTAGGCCACCTCCGGAAGCTCCGCAAGCGCCGCCTTCAAGCGCGTGGCCTCGGCGAAAAAGGGCTGCAACGCCTGCGAGGCCTGGTCCCGGCGTGCCTGCAAATCCGCCTTCTTACGTGCCAGCATGTCGATGTTGTTGGACAGCACCGCGCGGGTCGCCTCGTAGTTGGGGACATACCCGCCCTGCGTTCCAATCGAAGATATGTTCATGTTCGCCAGGTCGATCGTGGCCCGTTCATATTCGGTGTTGGCTTCTTTGATCTGCAGATCGAGCTGATCGATCGTCTGCTTGGCGGTGGCGTACTTGGCATCGAGCTGGGCCATCGCGGTGAGAATCTGCTGCCGATCCGCCCCGTACTTTTCCTTCTGCTCCTTGGGCAGCCACGTGCTCCCGAAGCGGTACAACCCGCGCTTCGCCATGTCGGCTTCCATGGCCGCTTCCGCCTGCCCATACTGCCGCGCCAGGTTGCGGTAGGCGTCGATGTCCTTGGAGCCCAGATAGGAACCCATCGCGTCGGCGGCGTTGTCGAGGACCAGCCGATTGTCGGGCTTCGCCTGGATCGCCTTGGTGTAGTGGATCAGCCCCTCAGGCTGCTGCTTCTGCTGAAACGCGATGACCCCGAGATTGTTCTCCGCCAGCACGCTGCCCGGATCCACGCTGACGAGCTTGGTAAAAAACGCCTTGGCCTTGGGCACTTCGTTAAGCCGGTACGACGCCAGGCCGGCGAGCGCCAGCGCGATGGGATTGTTGGGATCGCCCGAGAGTGCGTCCGTCGCGGCCTGCCGGGCATCGGAAAGTTTCCCCGCCTTGTAGCGTTCCAGGGCGGTTGCGGCTTCGGTTTCCCAGGCCCGCTCCTGGTCGCGGATCATGTCCTTGGTCAGCCACTGGCCGCGGTATTTCACGACGTCCTTGCCCACCAGAGACTGGTATTGCGCCAGGCTTTTGCGCACGTCCGCCGACACCGGCTGGTCGGGATATTTCTCGAGGAACTTTTTGTGCAGGTCGATCACGGCATCGAGTGTGGACGCCTTGGCGAGGAGCACCGATACCCGGGTCCATTCCGCCACCGCAAGCTGGGCCGGCGGCGTGTTGCTTTGCAGGGTGACCTTGGCCACGGCGCTGGCGCCGACGGTCGTGGTTTTCCCATCCTCCCCGGTAATGACGATCATTTCCCCATCACGGCGCATGGAGCCATCGAACTTGCGGCCATCCTTGAGCTCGATGATGTCGGCAAGCGCCGGCCCCGCCATCGCCGCCCCCGCGACCGCCATCGTCAAGACCCACTTCCGAAGCTGCCAACTGCCCATCACCAACCTCCATCCATCCACGCCGCACGCCAGAATACCGCCGGCGCCTCGGCCCCCGTTCATTCTATCCAGCTGTTCTGTCCCTGGGCATTTTTACAGACACTGCCGACGGCGCTCCGTTGGGGACCGCCTTCAACGCTTTTCCGCGAAAGAAGGCGGTTCCCGCAAGCAGCTTCCCCGGCGATGAAAAATCGCTGGATTGCCCCGCCCCGCTCTGTTACAATCCCCGATTCGCCCTGCCGGACTGTGTCACAGCGTCCCGCGAGGGCTTCGCAGCAGGCGGCTGGGCCGGAATTCGGCGGCCGTCCCGCGCCTCGTGTGCAGGCCCGCTGCTGTCATCGCCATCCGCTCGCAACACGCCGAGCCACGATAGACGGAGTCTCGATCATGCATTACCCCCACAAGGTCTCCAACCGCAAACGCGTCCGCAAGATCGGGTTCCGCGCCCGCATGAAAACCAAGAAGGGCCGCCAGTTGATCAGCCGCAAGCGTCGCACCGGCCGCAAGGTCAACGTCGTTTGAACCCCCCCGCCGGCAATCGGCGTGATCCAGTTGCAGAGAATTCCCCGGCCCTCCCGATGGCGGGCCGTTTCTCTTTTTGCGGATCAACCTTCTCGCCCCTCCCAGCCGACAAGTGACTACACCGCCGCGCCTTAACCGGAAGCTCCATGCCTGGCCTCTTCGTTGACCTGTTGCCGCCCGAATACCAGCATCTCTGGGGCGCCTTTGCCGGCGGATTCGCCCTGCTGGGCCTCCTGCTGTGGGCCGCCGGGGTCAAGGTGGGGCGGATCCTTTCAGCCCTGACATTGGGCGCTGCCGGAGCCGCCGCGGGGGCGTGGGTGAGCGTGGCGGCGACCGATTTCTCCCCCTACACCGGCGGCATCGCGGGCCTCGCCGTGGGAGTGCTCCTGGGCGCGCTGGCGTATCGGCTGATCCTCCCGCTGGTGCTGACGCTGGCGGTCTCGGGACTCTATCTCCGCTGGCACGTCACCGTCGATTCCGCCGGGTCTCAGCCTTCCCCCGCGACCGTGCAGGCCAGCGATCTCGAAATCAATATCCATTCCACGACCACGCCCGCCACCACCCAGGCCACGCAGCCGACCGCCCTTCCCATCGCCCTCTCCGACCTTTCCCGCTCGATGCACCGCCAGTGGGACACGCTGCCTCCGAAGACCCAGACGCAACTGATGGTGCTTTCCATGGCCACCTTCGTCGCGGGATTCCTCTTCTGCCTGCTGATGTTCCGCCGCACCGCGATGGTCATCACCGCCTTCCTGGGCAGCTTGATTCTCTTTCTGGGAATTCATGCGCTGCTGGAGGTGTACGCCCGCCCCGTCGCCGCGTACTTCCCGGCCGCGCCGCTGCCCCGCTACGGCATCCTGGCCGTGGTCACGCTGCTGGGCGTACTCATCCAGCACCGCTTCTTTACCCCCTACACCCCCCCGCCGCGGCCCGCCAAGGACCCCGCTCCGCCCGCGCCCGCCGCCTGACGCGTTCCCTGCCCGAATCATGCCGACGGCTTTGACCGCAACGCCACGCTGCGATAAAGTAGACCTTCCTCAACGCGCGCAAGCCGTTTATAGACGCGCTGGTAGCTCAATTGGATAGAGCGTCGGCCTCCGAAGCCGAAGGTTGTGGGTTCGACCCCCGCCCAGCGCAATTTTCCAGCCGGTTCTTGCCCGTTTTCCCTCCCTTTGAAAATTCCCACTATGAGCCAGATGACGGTAGATCAGGCGCTTCAGTTGGCCCTGCAGCACCAGGAGGCAGGTCAAACCGCTGAAGCGGAGGATATTTTCCGCCAGGTGCTGACCGCCTTTCCCGATCAGCGCGACGCCCTGCACATGCTGGGCGCCCTGCGGTATCTCCAGGGCGATGCGGCCGAAGGCGAGCGGCTGGTCCGCCGCGCCATCGAACTGGCGCCCGCCGA
>JBEHXY010000104.1:0-10303 GCA_048498455.1 Planctomycetota bacterium
AAGGCGGGGGATGCCTTCCTTGCGGAGAACGCGAAGAAGGAAGGCGTGAAGACGACGGCGTCGGGGCTGCAGTACAAGGTGAACACGTCGGGCAAGGGCAAGACGCCCAAGGCGACGGACACGGTGTCGGTGAATTACAAGGGGACGCTGACGTCGGGGAAGGTGTTTGATGAATCGCACGGGGAGCCGGTGACGTTTCCGGTGAACCGGGTGATTCCGGGGTGGACCGAGGCGTTGCAGTTGATGAAGGAAGGGGACAAGTGGACGCTCTATATTCCGGCGAAGCTGGCGTATGGAGAGGAGTCGCCGAGCCCGGAAATTCCGCCCAACTCGGTGCTGGTGTTTGATGTGGAGCTGGTGTCGGTGAAGTAACGGCTGCGGCGTCGATGACCGCCGCGACGACGGCGACGACGACGTTCAGCACGAAGACACGAAGATTCGAAGGACCACGAAGACGGTTGTTTTTGTGGTCCTTTGTTCTTTTTTGCGGGGGTTTTTGGGGAGGTTTTTTTGTTTTCAGGGGAGGGGGCGGGTGAGGAAATCGCGCGCGGGGTGGGTGAAGCCGTGGGCGAGGTAGAGGGATTTGGCGGTGGGGTTGTGGTGGTTGACTTCGAGGACCATGGCGCGGCAGTTGTTGGCGGCGGCGATGGTGAAGGCGTGGTGGAGGGCGGCGGTGGCGAGGCCCTGGCGGCGGTGGGCGGGAGCGATGAAGAGTTCATCGAGGAGTGCGGCGCGGCCGCCGGCTTCGAGGGAGAAGGTGAAGCAGAGGACAAGGTAGCCGGCGAGGGCGTGGTGGTGGTGGATCAGCAGGGCGCTGCCGAGGGAGGGGTCGGCGAGCAGCGCGTGGAGGGCGGCTTCGACTTGCGGGGTGAAGGCGAGATGCTCTTCCTGGTAAAAGGCGCGCATCAGGGGGAGCAGGGCGGGGGCGTCGGCGGGGGTGGCGGGGGTGAAGGTGGGCATCGGCGAAGTGTAACGCGTTTCAGTTCTGGGTGAGTTTTTTGCGGAGGGCGAGGGATTTGGGGGTGTTGATGATTTCCAGGGCGCGGGTGGCGAGCAGGACTTTGCGGAGGTTGTCGTCGTTGATCGGGGTGACTTCGGAAGAGAGCAGCACCCAGTCGATGCGCAGGCGGTGCTCGGTGCCGGCGGCGTGGCGGGCGTCGCGGAGCATGGGTTCGATCTGCGGGCCCATCTGCAGGAGCACGGGCTGGGCGGCTTCGCGGTCGCCGATGTGCGCGTCGGTGGCGCCGAGGGTCTTGATGCAATCGAGGGCGGATGCGGCGTCGATGGGGGCGGGGGTGATGTTGGAGTCGATCCAGGCGGTGGTGTCGTCCATGCCGCTGATGAGGGTCTGGAAGTCTTCGAGCTGGGTGGTGGAGATCGGATCGAGGGAGTTGGTGAAGGCCTTGGCGATGGCGTCGGCGGAGGGCTTTTGCACCTGCGCCGCGGCGACGGGAACGATGCGGACATCGGCGACGCCCCAGCTTTCGTCGATGAGGTTCTGCAGGTTGACGGCGGAGAAATCGAGGGCGATCCTGGCGGCGGTGTGCGGGATGACGTAGTGCAGGTGGTAGGTGGAATCCATCGGGAAGAGGGCGGGTTTTCCGGGCCAGGGATTGTTGTAGCCGAGGGAATTTTTGGCGACGGCACCGGTTTGCGTGGGGAGCTTGTCGCCGGGAACCTGCGAGGGGAAGGCCTGCACCTGGGCGACGCGGTAAAAGTTGCGGTCGATCGGCGTGTTGCTGAAGGTGGTGTAGAGGAGGGTGGGTCCGTCGACGAGGGCGAGGCGGAAGCCGTCGGGGCCGCCATCCTGTTCCTGGTGGGGGAATCCCCAGTTGGCGCTGCCATCCCAGGAGCGCAGGATGAGCAGGTCGACGGAGATGTCGAGGAAGTCGTGGGCGGGGAGCTTGTCGGCGGAGACGGTGAGGGTGTCCTGGCTGAAGGGGCCGTGGAAGTGGACGTTGCCCACGGGGGTGGTGTCGGTGATGCGCGAAGACCAGGTGAGGGGAAGGGATGCGGGAGCGGCCGGCGCGGTGGCGGGCGCGGGGACCGGCGCGGCGGCGAGGAGCGGCAGGAGGAGCAGGGGGAGGTAGCGCATGGTTTCTCAGCTCAATGTGAGTTTCTTGCGAAGCTCAAGGGCCTTGTGCGTGTTGATGATTTCCAGGGCGCGGGTGGCGAGCATCAGCTTGCGGAGCTTGTCGTCGGGAATCTGCGTGGCTTCGAGGGTGATGAGCACCCAGTCGATGCGCAGGCGGAGTTCGCTGGCAGCGGCCTGGCGGAGATCGCGCAGCAGCGGTTCGACCTGCGGGCCCATCTGGATCAGGGTGGCGTCGGCGGCTTCGCGCTCGGTGATCCTGTCATCGCCGGCGGAGAGATCGGCGACAGCTTCGCGGATGGCTTTTTCATCGAGGGGTGTGGGGGGCACGTTGGCGGCGATCCAGTCGACGGTGTCCTGTCCGCCGTCGATGAGCAGCTGGAAGGCGGAGGGAAGGTCTTCCGTGACGGGATCGAGGGAGGCGGTGAAGGCCTTGGCGATGGCGTCGGCGTTGGGGCGGGGCCGGGCGGAATCGCGGAGGGCGAGCAGCTGCACGTCGACGATGCCCCAGCTTTCGTCGATCACGTTCTGCAGGTTGATGCCGGACATGTCGATGGCGACGGATTTGCCGGTGTGGGGGATGCGGAAGTGGACGTCGTAGGTGGCGTCCATGGGAAAGAGCGCGGGCTTGCCGGGCCAGGGGGCGTTGTAGCCGAGGGAATTTTTCGCGCTGGCGCCGGATTGCAGCGGCAGGTGTTCGCCGGGGACCTGCGAGGGAAAGGCCTGAAAGATGGATTCGGGCTGGAAATTGGGATCCTCGGGCGTGTTGCTGAAGGTGGTGTAGAGGAGGGTGGGGCCATCGGCGAGGGCGAGGCGGAAGCAGTCGGGCCCGCCGGGCTGGTCCTTGTGGGTGATGGGCCAGTCGGGGCTGCCATCCCAGGTGCGGAGGATGAGGAGCCGGAGGCGGATGTCGAGGACCTCGTGGGCGGGCAGGTTGTCGCTGGAGACGGTGAGGGTTTCCTTGCCGAAGGCCCCGTGGAAGCGGACATCGCCGAGGGGGGTTTTGTCCATGAAGTGGCTGGACCAGGTGAGGGGCAGGGGCGGGATGGCGGTGGCTTCGGGGTAGATGGCGGGCGGTGCGTCGGCGGCGAGCAGGCCGAGGCACAGCAGCGGGAGGAGGCGTCCGGCGGTGACGGGGTGGCTCATGAAAAGGCTCCGCGTGGACGGGGTCGGGGGGCAATCGGGACGGTGGCGCCGGCGGGGAAATCGAGCGGTTATTTTTCGGTGAGCTTTTTGCGCAGGGCGAGCGCTTCGGGCGTTCCGATGATTTCCAGGACGTGCGTGGCGAGCATCACGCGGCGCAGGTCGTCTTCCGAGATGTGGCTCACATCGAGGGACATCAGGGCCCAGTCGATGCGCAGGCGGACCTCGCCGACGGCGGCTTTGCGGGCCTCGCGCAGGGCGGGCTCGACCTGGATGCCGAGCTTCACGAGGGACATGTGGGCGTCATCACGGGCCTCCCGTTTCTCGTCCCCGGCGGCGAAATCCTGAAGGAGCCCCGGGACGGGGGCGGTGTTGATCGCCACCGGCTTGATGTTTTTGTCCATCCAGGCGACCGTGTCGTTCATGCCGTCGATGAGGGTTTGAAACGAGCCGGTGAGATCGGTGGTGGGGTCGGCCTGGGCGCAGACGTCGAGGGCCTTCTTGATGGCGGCGGCGTCGGGCTTTTCGACCTGCGCGGCGGTGAGGGGACGCACCTCGACATCGCCGACGCCCCAGCTTTCGTCATGGAGGTCCTGCAGGTTCAGGCCCGTGAAATCGAAGGCGATGCTGTCGCCGTGGTGCGGCACGATGAAGTGCAGGTGATAGAGGCCGCTCATGGGGACGAGGGTGCTGGGCCCGGCATCGGGGAAGTTGTAGCCGAGCTTGTTTTTGCTGACGGCGCCGGCGCCGGGCTCGAGCAGATCGCCGGGGATTTGCGAGGGATAATTCTGGGTCTTGTCGCCCTTGAAGGCGTTGCCGTCAGGCATGCAGCAAAAGGTGGTGTAAAGGAGGGTGGGTCCGCCGCGGACGCCCATGCGGAAGAAGTCCGGGCCGATCGGGGCGGGCTTGAGGTCGGGCTCGGTGATCTGGGTGCTGCCGTCCCAGGTGCGGATGATCAGCAGGTCGCAGGAGACTTCGATGAAGTCGTGGGCGGGCAGTTTGTCGGCGGTGGCGGAGAAGGTCTCGCGTCCGAAGGCCCCGTGAAAACGGATGTTGCCCACGGGCGTCGTGTCCACGTCGGGCGAGGAATAGGTGACCGGCAGCGGCGGGGCGGACTGCGGGACCAGCGGGGCCAGTTTGTCGTCCGCGGCGCGCGTGGCTTGCGGCAGGAGGAGGGCCAGGCCGAGGAGGCCCGCGGAAAGGGCGCGCGGAGGGGGTGTACGCATGCAAGCTCCTTCACCGAAATGTGCCCCTCGTGGGGCGTATCGTATACCGAGAAGGATGTCGCGCGGGAGGAAAAATTTCAGGGAAGGGCCGCCGGGCGGGCAGGTGGGGGCAAAAAAAGCACAGGAACCACGGCCCGGAGGCCGCGGTCCTGTGGAAGGGACGGGGGGATGGGAAGGGGGCATGGGGGGCCGAACACCAGCTTGCTGTGCCAGTGAAGCGACGCGCGGCCCCGAGGGCCGGCGGTTAAATGGTTACTCCTCGGCCATGAGGTGTTCGGTGGGGATGGCGCGGAAGACTTCTTCGGTGGAGGTTTCGCCCTGGGCGACTTTCAGCAGCGCGGCGTGGCGGAACTCGATCATCTTTTCGGTGACCGCCCGCATGCGGATTTCGCGCACAGGGTGGTTGTCGGAGATCAGGTTCCGCAGCGTGCGGGTCACCGGCATGATCTCGAAGACGCCGGTGCGGGCGGTGTAGCCCGACATCAGGCAGGCTTCGCAGCCGCGCGGGCCCCAGAGCACCTTGCCATCGCGCGGCGAGAGCAGGTGGGAGATGTCGTCGAAGGTGTGCGGGGCGTCGGCGAGGTCGAAGGAGGTTTTGCACTTCGGACAGAGCGTCCGCACCAGGCGCTGGGCGACGACGCAGCGAAGCGCGCTGCCCAGGAAGTGCGAGTGCACCCCGAGGGCCCGCATCGACTGCACCGCCCCGGCGGCGGCGGAGGCGTGGATGGTGGCGAGGACCAGGTGGCCGGAGTTGGCGGCGCGGATGGCGATGGCCGCGGTCTCGGGGTCGCGGATTTCGCCGATCATGATCACGTCGGGGCTCTGGCGGACGACGGCGCGAAGCAGTTCAGAGAAGCCCAGCTCGATGGCCGGGTTGATCTGCGACTGGCGGATGCCCTCGAGCGTGTACTCGATGGGGTCTTCGATGGTGTTGATTTTCTTTTTGCCGGTGTTGAGGGCCTGGAGGCAGGCGTAGAGCGTGGCGGTTTTGCCCGAGCCGGTGGGCCCGGTGAAGAGCACCAGGCCGCCGGGGGAATCGAGCACGCCGGCGAGCACGCCGCGCTGTTGCCGCAGCAGGCCGAGGTTGTCGAGCGTGAAGAGCTTGTTGGTGCGATCGAGCAGGCGGATGGAGATGTCCTCGGCACAGGCGGTGGGAATCACCGCGACGCGCAGGTCGAAGATGGTGGAGTTGTCATCGTCGTGGGTGTAGATCCAGCGGCCATCCTGCGGGCGGCGGCGCTCGGTGAGATCCAGGTTGGCCTTGGTTTTGATCAGGGTGATGATGCGGCGGCCGAGCTCCGAGGGGAGCACCGCGATCGGGCGCATCATGCCCAGCGTGCGGGCCTGCACCAGCACGTGCTGCTCGTTGGCGCAGAAGCAGATGTCGCTGGCGTGCATCGTCGCGGCGTGGGCCAGCAGGCGATCGACGGCCTTTTCCGGCGCCAGGGTGGTGACGTCGAGCATCGCGGCCTGCTGCGCCGGGGGCGTCGCGGCGGCGGGCGTCGGGTTGACGAAGATGGGGCCGGTCACGGGGGGAACGGTCAATGCGGTCATGGATCTCACCGGAAAAGGGCCTGGATCAAATCTGCCTGGAACGGATGACGGTTCAGCGGGCGGCGACCGCGGGGGCGCCGTTGCGGGCGAGGGCCTCGCGTCCGGCGGCGGCGCCGTCGGTGATGGGCACCACGCGGTCGAGCTTCAGCAGGTTGAGGAGCTGGCGGACCTGCGGCTGCAGCGAGTGCATCGCCAGGTAACCGCCCGCGGCGCGGAACGCCTTCTGCGTGCTGATCAGCCAGCCGATGCCGCAGGAATCGAGGTACGAGACGTTTTCCATGTTCACCAGCACGCGCCGCGTGTTCCAGGTCTGCCCGAGGATCGGCTGGAACGGCGAGAGCGCGTTGCTGTGCAGGTCGACGGCGGTGATGTCGCCCTCCGCGGCGAGGTGGGTGACGCCGGCTTCTTCCGAAAGGAATGACAATTTCAGTGGCACGAGCACCTCCGCGGATGACCTGGATCGACTTGGGGGCACGCCGTGGGGCGGCCCTGCGGAGAGTATCGGCCGGTAAGGATGGGCACTTTGGGACCTGCGCCCGATGCGGTCGGGACACGTTTTCGGACGCGGCCTTTTGTCGCAGAACCGGCGGTGGGGACGACGGGGGGGCGCTCCCCTGCCTGGGGGATTTGAACCTTTTGCCCGCGGCGCGCATCGTGAAGGGGACGTTGTGGAGGGCGCGTGGCTTCAGATCGGGAGCGGATTCTCTACGAGTGGCTGGTGGTGCGCTGGCGCCGCGGGGACCGCTCCGCCGCTGCGGAACTGCTGGAGCTCTTCCAGCGGCCGCTGCTGTATTACCTGCGGCGGCTGGTGCGTTCGGAGGCGGACGCCTGGGATGTCTCGCAGGAAACCTGGCTGTCGCTGTTCCACAGCCTGCATACGCTGCGCGATCCGCAGCGGCTGCCGGCGTTTGTCTACCGCGTGGGGCGGAATGCGGCGCTGCTGCACCTGCGGAAACAGAACGCCGCGGCGGCGCTGCTGGAAAGCGCTGCGGAGTCTGTTCCCGACGATGCCGACGCCGCGGACGAATCCTTCGCGGCCGAGGACGCCGCCGCCCTGCACCGGACCCTCGAGACGCTCTCACTCCCCCACCGCGAGGTGCTGACCCTCTTTTTTCTGCGCGATCTTTCCATCGAAGACATCGCGGCCGTGGTCGGCGTGCCCGAGGGCACCATCAAATCCCGGCTCTTTCATGGACGGCGGCTGCTGCGCGAAGCGCTTTCCGGCGACGGAACGAAGCACGCGGCAAGGAGCACTGCCGCAAGGAGCACTCATGATTCGCGATGAACCCGCGGAACTCCGGGCGCATCTGTTAAGCGCCGAGCCTGCCGATGCAGGCCGCATGGAAAAGCTGCGAATGGAGGCGGACAGCATGTACATCAAGAAGCTCACGCGCGCGGGGCGGGCCTGGTGGTGGATCAGCCTCGTCGCGGCGGTCGTCTTCGCGGTCTATGGCGCCGTCGCGCTGGCCCATCTTTCGCAGGCCGATGTGCCGCTGCAGGCCATCTGGTGGCTCTATACCGTCTCCAACGTCGCCATGATCGGCCTCGCCGTTTTCGTGCTCAAACGCAACGCGCTGGACTTTCGGCACATGGCGGCGGCCGGAAAAATTTCTCCCGCGGCCGCCCTCATCGTGAGCGTCCTGCTGCTGGTGCGGACGATTTCCGAGCCGAGCATCCCGGCCCTGGCGTGGGCGATTTTCGGGATCGTCTGGCTGGTCTTCTCGCTGGCGATCGCCCTGTACAACCGGGTGATCGGCGCCGAGCTGGCCACGCGCGAGCAGGTGTTGCGGCTGGAGCTGCGGGTCGCGGAACTGATGGAGTCGCTTGCGGGCAAGGGCAAGGCTTAACGGTTCGCAGGCGGCGACAGCGCGGCGCCAAGGGCCCGCTGCAGGTCCTGGGCGGAAGCGAATTTGCCGGCGGCGACGTCGGCGGTGAGCCCGTCGATGGCCGGAACCAGGGCATCCATCTGCGTGACCTGCTGGAGGTTCATGGTATCGAGCACCGACGGCTGGATTTTCCAGGTGTTGCCCGATTTCACCAGCGCGAGGATGCCCGGTCCCAGCCCGTGGAGATCGACGGTGGCGCTGTTTCCATCCGTTTTCTCCTCAGCCTTCTGGATGTCGGCGGGCGTGACGCCGAAGGGATCGGGCAGGCCGTTGGCGGCGTCGGCGCCGAACCTGGCGACCGCGGCGGTGCGCAGCTTGTGGAGCGCGTTCATGGCGCGCATCACCTGCTTGAGCTCCCTGGTTTGCTCCGGGGTGAGCGTGTCGAAGCAGGCGATGAGGCCGCTGGCGTCTCCGGCCTGCGCCGCTTTGCATGCGGATTCGACGGTGCCTTTGGGCGTCGCCTGCGGGCCATACGCAGGGGCGGTGGCGGCGGCGGGTGCGGGGGCGTGGATCGCGGCGGCGAGCGCCAGTCCGGCGGCGGCCGCGACGACCACGCCGGCGGCGATCGATCCGACAAACAGGCGGTGGGCGTGGCTCATCATGTGCAGGGCTCCTTGCGAGAGGGTGGCTACGGGCGCTGCGGGAGGTGTTCCGCGCAGCAGGGATTCCAGGGGGGCCGAAAGCGGGGCGGCATGGGCGGAGGGGGTCTCGATGGCGGCGGCGAGGGCGACTGCGGAGGCGAGGAGCCCGCGCTTGGCGAGTTGCTTGCGCAGGCGGGCCAGGGCGCGGGCGAGCCGCTGGCGGGCGGTGTTTTCGCTGACCCGGAGCGCCGCGGCGACATCGGCAGTGGGACGCCCCTCGAGGTAACGCAGGATCACCGCCTCGCGATCGCCGGCGCGCAGCTGGGCAAGTGCTTCGTTGAGCAGCGGGGCCAGGGTCTCGGGCGCGACATGTTCGACTTGCTGAGGCGTCATGCGGGCGGCCTCCTGCTCGTGCCGCAAGCGCCGGCGGCGTTCGCGCTGAATGTCGGAGACCACGTAGCGGGTCGTCTGAAAAAGCCACCCGCCCAGCGGCACGCGGGGAGAAAGCCCGCCGGCGCGGCGCATCAGCACGAGGAACACCGCCTGCGTGGCGTCGTCGGCGGCGTGCGAATCCCCCAGCCCACGCAGGGCCGCCGCACGCACCATCGGGGCATGGCGGCGGGCCAGTTCGCACAAGGCGTCGGCCGATTGTTGCTGCACGTAGGATTGCAGCAGTTCGTGGTCGGTCATGGGTCCTCCACAAAGGAATGGCCGGCGGAACGTCGGTGTTACAGGCGGAGGCGCTCTTTTTCTCAGACGGGGGGAGCGACGAGCGTGCGCAGGTAGGCGTCCCACTCGCGGGCGCGGGCGGGCCAGTGGTAGGTGGCGGTGGCCCAATCGACGTGGGCGCGGCGGCGGGTTTCCTCGGCAGCGGAGTCGGCCTGCTGAGCGCTGAGCATTTCGATGGTGGTTTCGATGAAGCGAACGGCGGCGTCCGGGCGGCGCGGGTCGATGAGCGTGGCGTGGCCGGCGGTGGTTTCGGGCAGGGCGCCATAGTCGGAGGTGAGCACGGAGCAGCCGGCGGCGAAGGCCTCCATGACGCTGATGCAGGCGGTTTCCTCGTAGGTGTTGGGGTAGAGGAGCATCGAGATGTTTTTCATGCGCTGGGCGAGCTGGGGCTGCGGGAGGTTGCCGACGTACTCGACGCCGTCGGTGGAGCGGGCGCGTTCGTAGAGCTCGCGCATGTCGGGGGAATCGGTGAGCGGATCGACGAAGTAGACCTGCATGCCTGAGAAAACCTGGAGGCGTGTGCCGGGAAGACGGCGGCGGATTTCGGGGAAGAGCTGGAGCAGGACGTCGAGGCCGCGGAAGGGGGTGGAGGTGTAGGCGAGGATCGGTGGCCAGGTTTTGTCGGGCATGATGGGGGCGCCCGGGGGATAGAGGCAATGGAAGGCGGGAGACATGCCGTAAGGACGAACAACGAGTTTTGCAGCGAGGTGGGGGAAGGCGGCGGCGAACTGGTCGCGCTGCCACTGGCTGACGGTGATGACGGCGTCGTAGGCGGCGGCTTCGGCGGGATTTTTCAGGGCGGCGATGACGGCCTGGCCGGGGGTGTCGGCGTTCCACAGGAGCAGCCGCGTGCGCGCGGGCAGGTTGGCTCGGAATTGGGGTCCGGCGCCGGCGCGCTGGAGGATGATGAAGATGTCCGGATCGAACTGGGCGATGGCCGCGGGACGGAACAAGGCGCAGCCGGAGCAGGCGACGCCGTGGGAAACGCGGGAGGCGGAGGCGCCGGTGAGGTAGAGGACGTCATGGTCGAGTTTGGCGAGTTCCATGGCGAGGTAGCAGGCGGCGGACTGGGTGCCGCCGAGGGGGCGTTCG
>JBEHXY010000105.1:0-10279 GCA_048498455.1 Planctomycetota bacterium
GTGGTTCCCGCCGTTTCCGCCGAACTCGACCGCGCCTCCCGCGAGCCCGAGCAGCGCCTGCTCCTTCTCACCCTCCGCGTGCTCCACGATCGCTCCGCCGTCCCCGCCCTCCTGCGCGTCCTCCCGCACCTCTCCACCAATGAAGCCCCCTACCCGCTCACGCTCAATGACGACACCCTCGCCACCTTCCTTCGCAAAAATCCAGCGCCCGGCACGCCCTCCACCGACGGACTTTTCCTGCAGCCCGCGCTCACCGAATGCACCACCGCCCTCCGCCAGCTCACCGCCCACAACGAGCCCTCGCCCGTCGCCTGGCAGACCTGGTATCTCACCCAGTCCCTCCTCCCGCGCCTCCCGCTGGATGTCTCCATTCCGGTCGACGACCCCGTCGCCACCCGCGGCCTCTCCACCGCCGGCCCGCTCTTCCCCACCGGCCCTTCCCTCCACGTTTCCGATACGCAGGAACTCACCCTCAATCCCCACGACACCGCCTACCTCGACCTCGACGCCCAAACGACCTTCACCCAGCCCGCCCCAACCGCCGACCTCGCCGCACGCCTTCACCGAAACAACTCCGTCACCCTCGAAGGCCTCAACCTCTTCGCCTGGTCCATCTCCAACGCCCGCTTCGACACCCTCCCCGCCGAAGTCCACCTCAACCCCATCCTCGACACCGGCGACAACGGCCCGCTCCCCCTCTCTGCCTCCCCCACCGCCGCCCCCCAAACCTACCTCTTCATCACCCACGACCACACCCGCGGCATCCTCCAGCTCGCCCCCGCCGCCTCCACCCGCGGCCAAACCCTCCACCTCCGCTACCGCACCTACACCCCCTGACCCCCGCGCAGACCGCCCACTGAAAAGTTCAGAAGCAAAAAAAAGAAGAAGCCCGGATCCTGGATCCGGGCTTCCTGAGTCTTACGAAACGTTTTCGAGCACCACTTTACGGCACGCTTAAGAGCTCTTAAGTGCTCTTACGAGCCCTTTTCGAGCCCTTCGAAATCAATAATCCTCGTGCCCGTGGTCGTGGCCGCCGGACTTCTTGTCTTCCTTCTTCGGCAGCTCGCTGATCACCGCGTCGGTCGTCAGCAAGAGGCTGGCGATGCTCGCGGCGTTGCTCAAGGCGGTGCGTTCCACCTTCGTCGGAACGATCACGCCCATCTTGATCAGGTCGCCATACTCGTGCGTCAGGGCGTTGTAACCGAAGTTCTGTTCCTTCGACTCCATCACCTTCTGCGCCACGATCGAGCCATCGACGCCGGCGTTTTCGCTGATCTGCTTGATCGGGGCGTACAGGGCCCGCTTGACGATGTCCGCGCCGATGCGCTCATCGCCGTCGAGCTTGAGCTTGTCGATCGACGGGATCGCGCGGAGAACGCTCACGCCGCCGCCGGGCAGAATGCCTTCTTCGACCGCCGCACGGCAGGCGTGCAGGGCGTCTTCGACGCGGGCCTTCTTTTCCTTCATCGCGGCTTCGGTCGGAGCGCCGACCTTGATCACCGCCACGCCGCCGGCGAGCTTCGCCAGGCGTTCCTGCAGCTTCTCGCGGTCGTAGTCGCTGGTGGTGCGATCGATCTCGGCCTTGATCTGCTCGATGCGGCCCTTGATCTGATCGGTCTTGCCGGAGCCTTCGATGATGGTCGTGGTTTCCTTCTCGACGTGGATCTTCTTGGCCCGGCCAAGGTCCTTAAGATCGAGCGATTCGAGCGAGATGCCCAGCTCTTTGAACACGGCCTTGCCGCCGGTGACGATGGCGATGTCCTCGAGCATCGACTTCCGGCGATCGCCGAAGCCGGGAGCCTTGACGGCGACGACCTTGAGCGTGCCGCGAAGCTTGTTGACCACCAGCGTGGCGAGGGCTTCGCCTTCGATGTCTTCGGCGATGATCAGGAGGGCCTTGCCGGCCTCGGCGACCTTGCCGAGGACCGGGAGGATGTCCTTGATCGAGCTGATTTTTTCTTCGTGAATCAGGACGTAGGCGTCCTCATAGGTGACGTCCATCGTCTGCGGATCGGCGAAGTGCGGGCTGATGTAGCCCTTGTCGAACTGGAGACCTTCGACCAGATCGACGACGGTGTCGAGGCCCTTGCCTTCTTCGATGGTGATGACGCCATCCTTGCCGACCTTGTCCATGGCGTCGGCGATCATCTGGCCGATCTGCTGGTCCTGGTTGGCCGATGACGCGCCGACCTGGGCGATCTGGCGGGTGTCCTTCACGGGGGTGGAGATGGAGCCGAGGTGTGCGAGCACGGCGGCGACGGCCTTGTCGATGCCGCGTTTCAGCATCGAGGGGTTGGCGCCGGCGGTGACATTGCGGAGGCCTTCATCGAAGATGGCCTCGGCGTAAACGGTGGCGGTGGTGGTGCCGTCGCCGGCGACCGTGGAAGTCTTGCTGGCGACTTCCTTGACGAGCTGGGCGCCGAGATTTTCGTTGGCGTCTTCAAGCTCGATTTCCTTGGCGACGGTGACGCCGTCCTTGGTGACGGTCGGGCTGCCGAAGGACTTCTCGATCACCACGTTGCGGCCCGAAGGACCGAGGGTGACCTTGACGGCCTGGGCGAGGGTCTTGACGCCGCGGCGCATCGCCTCGCGGGCGTCGGTATCAAACATGATGGATTTGGCGGCCATAGGGGGTCTCCGAGTTTTCTTGGTCAGGTGTCAGTGGTCAGAAGTTGGGGATGGCCTGCGGGCCGTATGCGGGCAGGATGCCCGCGTTACTCGACGACGGCGAGGACTTCGTCTTCGCTGAGGATGAGGAGTTCTTCGTTGTCGACTTTGATTTCGGTTCCGGCGTAGGAGGCGAAGATCACTTCATCGCCCTTTTTGACCTGGAACTTGGCGCGTTCGCCGGAGTCGAGGAGCTTGCCATCGCCGACGGCGATCACGGTGCCGCGCTTCGGCTTCTCCTTGGCGGTCTCGGGAAGGACGATACCGGACTTGGTTTTGGATTCGGCTTCGACGCGCTTGAGGAGGATTTTGTCGCCGAGGGGACGGACTTTCGCTGCCATGAGTGGAATCTCCTACTTAGTTTCGAGTTTCGAGTTTCGAGTGCCCGATCACGCGGGCCATTGGTTTTGATGAAAGCGCCGCAGGGCGCGGGCCATGGTTTCCAGCAGCAGGTTCACGTCGACGGGTTCGCTGAGCACGCTGAACGCGTTGAACTTCAGCGCCTCCTGCAGCAGCTGCTGGTCCTGCTGCGGAGGGGTGATGAGGATCACCGCGGGCCCCGCCGGTTTGGGCGGCACGGGCGACGCATCAAAGCGCACCTCGATGCGTCGCTGGTCGCCCTCCTGGCTGTGCTGCACCTCCATGCGGAACTGGAATCCGACGGGAGGGGGCGGCGCGCCGGGGGCGGCTTGCGGACCTGTCGGAAGCATCGGGGGCTGCTGGCGAAGCTTTTGAATAAGCCGCAGCACGTTCATGCCGCTGATCGCCGGGAGCCGCGAATCGACCACCGCCAGATGGATGGGGAGCTTTTCGATAAGCTCGACCGCCTGCTGGCCGCTGGTGGCTTCGAAGGTACGCACGCCGAGGGGGGCGAGCAGATGGGAAAGGGTTTGATACCACGGCTGTGCGGCCGAGGGCCGCTGCGCTTCATGCGTGAGCAAGAGATTGAGCCGAGCATCGCCTCCCATAGGTTCACCGGCGGGGGCATTGCAAAGGGTGTACCCGGCGCTTTTGGCAGGCGGATGGCGAGCTGTAAGTTGTTTTATTTTGGCCGCTTACAACTTCATCGAAAGCGGTCATCGGCGGGCGGGAATCGACTGCCAAAGCTGGCAGCCGCAGGGGAGCGGCTGCCGCTGTGGCAGCAGGTTTACTCGTTGACGGTGATCTTCACGATCTTGGGGGGATTGACCGGGCGGTCGTTGGCGCCGGTTTTCGACGCCACAATTTTGTCGACGACTTCGATGCCCTGGGTGACTTTGCCAAAGGCGGAATACTGGCCGTCGAGGTGCGGAGAATCCTGGTGCATGATGAAGAACTGGCAGGAGGCGGAGTCGGGCTGGGCGGAGCGGGCCATGGAGAGCACGCCCCGCATGTGGCGACGGTCCGGGCGACGATTGAATTCGGCCTTGAGGCGCTTGCTGCCGTTGGAGCCGGTGCCGGTGCCCTGGGGGCAGCCGCCCTGGATCATGAAGCCGGGGATGACGCGGTGGAAGATCAGGCCGTTGTAGAAGCCCTGCTTCGAGAGTTCAAGGAAGTTTTCGACGTGGCCGGGCGCGACGTCGGGCCAGAATTCGACGGTGATAGGCCCTTCGGTGGTTTCGATGACGGCGGTGGGCGTTTTGGTGGTGGCTTCGGACATGATTCGTCTCCTGTGGCTTGGCGGTTGAAGAGGGAGAAGTATACGGGTGGCAGGGAAGCGAAGAAAGAAACGGGGAGGTTTATTTGCGGCGTTTGTGCTTTTTGCGATAGCGGGCAATGCCTTCGTCGAGGAGTTCGGCGGCGCGCCTGGAGCCTTGTTCGTCGGTCACCTTGAACTTGCGGCCGGATTGCTGGTTGTAGGAAACGAAGAAGGCCTGGATCTGGGAGAGGACGGCGGGGGGGAGGTCGCTGCGTTTGCGGGTGTGGTTGAAGAGTTCGGATTTGTCGGCGACGGCGATGAGGCGGTCGTTTTTTTCGACCGTGCCGTCCTTCTCGGTCTGTTCGGCTTCGATGACGGCGATGAGATGGGCGCGGACGATGCAGCCGGGGAAGACGGGCTCGTCGAGGAGCAGGAGGACGTCGAGGGGATCGCCATCGTCGCCCACGGTGGAGGGGATGAAGCCGAAGTCGAAGGGAAAAGAGCAGCCCAGGGGCAGGGTCTTGGAGAGGGCGAAGGCGTTGTGCTCGGGGAGGAATTTGTATTTGTTGCGGCAGTTGCGGGGGGTTTCGATGACGACGTTGACCAACTTGGTTTCTTCGTCGATGGCGGGGAGCGCTTCGAGGTTGGTGGTTTTCATGCTGCGACCTCCGGGAATCGGAAGTGCAACGGTCGTGCCGGGGTTCGCTCAGCGGGCGTGGTTGAGATGAGCGACGACGAGGCGAATCTGGTCAAAAGGGACAGTCTCGTTAAGCGCGATAAACAGGGGCTTGAGGCGGTCGCCGCCGACCTGGCGCATGGCGTCATGGACCTGCTTGTAAGTGGTGTCGGGGACCCATGCGGCGATGGTTTGGGGGCGGGTGGCTTCGATAAATTCGCAGAGGTACTCGGCGATGGTGGAGCGGGCGCGGGCGAGTTGCTGCGACACTTCATCCAGCGAGGCGCCCTGTCGGAACATGGCGAAGGCCTGGTCTTTGTGCGGGTTGGCACGGGCGACGTTGATGCGCGGGGCGGGATCGGAGGAGGGGGCGGGGGTGGGGCGGGCGGCGCGGGGGGTGAAGACGTCGGTGGAAAGATTTTTGTCTTTGCAGTGGTCGGCAATGAAGGGGACGAACTTGGGGCCGAGGTCATTGAGTTTGTTTTCGCCGATGCCGTAAATGAGGCGGAAGTTCTGCAGGGTGGTGGGGCGGACGCGGGCGAGCTCACGGAGGGTGGCATCGGAGAAGACGACGTAGGGGGGGACGGAGCGTTCGTGGGCGATGTCTTTGCGGAGGGCGCGAAGGGCGTCGAAGAGATCGTGGTCGACGCCTTCCCAGGAGATTTCCTCGCCGCGGGTTTTGCGGGCCTGCTCGGCGGACTTTCGGACGATCTGCACGAGCTTGACCTGTCGCTGGCCTTTGAGGACTTCGACGGAGGCGCGATTGAGCTTGAGGATCGGTGCGGAGTGGCCGGAGGAGAGGACGAGGGTTTCCTGGTTGAGAGCGCCTTGGCCGATGAGCTGGTAGATGTAGTCGCGAAGCTCGGTTTTGGGGTGTTCGCGGAGGAGGCCGTAGGTGGGGAGCTGGTCGTGGCCGAGCTGGCGGATGCGGTCGATATTTTCGCCGCGGAGGATGGAGATGATGTGGCCGATGCCAAAGCGCTGGTCGGTGCGGGCGATGGCGGAGAGGATTTTCTGGGCGATGGTGAGGGCGTCGGGGACGGGGGTGGTGTCGCCGAGGCAGACGTCGCAAGCGTTGCACGAGTGCTGAGTGCTGGGTGCTGAGTGCTGAGTAGCGGGCTCATCGGCAGCGGTTTCCGGCGGGACGGGAGGGAGGTATTTTTGGCCGAAGTATTCGACGAGGGACTGGTGGCGGCAGGTGGCGCCGCGGGCGAACCGGTCCATGTCGTCGATGTGCTTGAGGGCGGAGGGGACGAACTTGGGGTCGATGGCGGTGCCGGCGCTGACGGCTTCGCTGGCGGATTTTTCGATGAGGGATTTCCAGGAGATGGCATCCTGCGCGGAGTAGAGGAGGACGCATTCGGCTTCGAGGCCGTCGCGGCCGGCGCGGCCGGTTTCCTGCTGGTAGGCCTCGATGGACTTGGGCATGCCGGTGTGGAGGACGAAGCGGATATTGGAGCGGTCGATGCCCATGCCGAAGGCGATGGTGGCGACGATGAGGTCGGCTTCTTCCTCGATGAAAGCTTCCTGGGCGCGGCGTCGCTGGTCCGGGGTCATGCCGGCGTGATAGCCGAGGACTTTGCGGCCAAGCGAAGGGGTTTCGGAGAGTGTTTTGGTGATCTCGTCGACATCGCGGCGGCGGAGGCAGTAGATGATGCCGGCCTCGTCCTTGTGGCGGTCGAGGACCTCGTGGATTTGTTTGTACATGTCGCGGCGGGGGAGGATGCGGTAGGTGAGGTTGGGGCGGTCGAAGTTGCCGACGAGGAGCTCGGGGTCTTCGAGGTTGAGTTGTGCGGCGATGTCTTTGCGGACCTGGGTGGTGGCGGTGGCGGTGAAGGCGTGGACGGAGCTGCCGGGGAAGTTGTCTTTGAGGGCAGCGAGCTGGCGGTATTCGGGGCGGAAATCGTGGCCCCAGTGGCTGATGCAGTGGGCTTCGTCGATGGCGAAGGTTTTGACGCCGGCGTCACGAAGCATGTTGTGAAAATAGTTGTCAGCCCCCCCACCGCCGGCGGCGAGGCGTTCGGGGGACATGAAGAGCATGTGCAGGCGGCCGTTGCGGAGGTCGGTGGCGACCTGGCGGCGTTCGTCCTGGGAGAGGGAGGAATCGAGTTGTGCGGCGGCGACGCCGAGGGAGCGGAGGGAGTCGACCTGGTCTTTCATGAGGGCGATGAGGGGGGAGACGACGACGGTGGGGCCGCCGCCGTTGAGGGAGCGGTAGAGAGCGGGGGCCTGGTAGCAGAGGGATTTTCCGCCGCCGGTGGGGAGGACGACGAGGGAATCGCGGCCCTTGAGCATGGCTTCCATGGCGGGCTGCTGGAGGGGGCGCAGGGCGCGGTAGCCCCAGGTTTTTTCGATGAGGGCGAGGAGATCGGCGATGGGCGGTTCAACCGCGGTGGTCATGAGGGATCCGTCTCCGACGGTGTGGATTTCCCAGCGTTTGGGATGTGTTAAGCATAGCGGAAATGGGGGCTGTTTTCGATGGGGGAGAGGGAATTCGGCGCGGCGTTTCGGCGGCGCAGGAGCCGCTTGAGGGCGCGTCGGGCGGTTCGTGGGAGAGGGCGCGGGGCGGGACGTGCCGGCAGAATTTTCAGGGCGCCGCGTGCTGTGTTCGGCGGCGCGATGCGCGTGGTCCCCGGATGGGGCGCGGCTTAGCGCTGGGGCATCGGTTGCATCGGTTGGGGCATGGGCTGTCCCTGGCCGGGCATCGGTTGGCCGGGCGCACCCTGCATGGGCGGCAGTGGCGCGGGCGGGGTGGGATCGATGCCGAGGCGCTGGTACATCTGACCCTGCGCGTTTTTCGCCGCGGTCATTTCGGTGCGGTAATCGAACTGGGGGTTGACGCCGGTGACGGTGGCGCTGACGGCGCCTTTCTTCTGGAAAATCTGCTCAAGGAGCATGTTCTGGTCGGCATCGGGCTGGCGGCCGGCGCGGATGGCGTCGGCGAGCGCCTTGTCGTCAGACATGATCTTGTCCATGGCCGACAGCACCTGCTTGCCGTCGAAGGAGAGGCTCACGGTGTTGCCGCCGGACTGGTTGAAGACGTTGGCCTGGACGATCCTGCCGGGAAGGGTGAGCGAGGCGTCGACCTTGAGCGTGGAGAGCGTGGTGTTGAGCATGGGCTTGAAATCGGCGTACTGGGCCTTGCCCTGGGAGACGGCGGCGGCGACCTGGGCGTCGGTCATGGGGGGCTGGCCCGGGGGAGTCTGCCCGGAATCGGCCTTGAGCGCCAGCGTGTAATTGCCGGCGGCATCGCGCGTCCAGGAGAAGGGGATGGGGTTGTCGAGTTGCAGCTTGTTGATGTCGGCGAAGTAGCAGGTGCCCACGACATGGGCGCGGCCATCGGGAGATTTGTCGAAGGAGAGATCTTTCCAGGCGTCGATGCCGCGGGAGGTCTGCACGATCTGCTGGGCGACCTGCCTGGCGTAGGTGAGGGCATCGGGGGCGGGGGGAGCGCCGGGCTCGGGGGGCGGCAAGGGGATGTAGGTATCCATGGTGATTTTGCCGGAGCCATCGGGGTTGAGCATGCCGGTTTGCTTGCGTTCGAGGCAAGCGGGGAGGGCGAGGGCGAGCAGGGCGAGGAGCAGGGCACGGGTGGTGGGGCGGGGCATGGGAAGATCCTTGTGTGGGACCATGGGATTCATGAAGCAAAGCGGTAACTGGCATCCTGCGGGGGCAGGCGCCAATTACCGCTTACATGGTAGTAGACGTCAGTCTTCGACGATGGTTTGTTTAACGACTTCTTCGATGGTGGTGACGCCCTCATAAATACCCAGCAGACCTGAGGCACGAAGGGTGCGCATGCCGCGTTTTTTGGCCGCTTCACGCAGGATGTTGGTGGATGCATGCTGCATGACCATCTCGCGGATTTCATCGTCAAAGAGCATGATTTCGTAGAGGCCCAGACGACCGCGGTAGCCGGTGTTGTTGCAGTAATCGCAGCCGCGGCCGCGGAAGAAGGTGCGGCCTTTGACATCTTCGGGGAGCAGTTCGAGTTCCATGAGCTGCTCTTCGGAAGGGGTGTATTCTTCCTTGCACTGGGTGCAGATGCGGCGCACGAGGCGCTGGGCGATGACGCCTTCAACGGTGGCGGTGATCAGGAAGGGCTCGATGCCCAGATCGAGCAGACGGGCGACGGACGCGGGGGCGTCGTTGGTGTGGAGCGTGGAGAACACGAGGTGGCCGGTGAGGGAGGCCTGGACGGCGATGATGGCGGTTTCCTTGTCGCGGATTTCGCCGACGAGCACGATGTCGGGGTCCTGACGCAGGATGGAGCGGAGAGCGGCGGCGAAGGTGAGATCGATTTCGGGTTTGATCTGCACCTGGATGATGCCGTCGATGTCGTATTCGACGGGATCCTCGGTGGTGATGAGCTTGTCTTCAATGGAGTTGAGTTCGTTGAGGGCGGCGTAGAGGGTGGTGGTTTTGCCGGAGCCGGTGGGACCGGTGACCAGCACGATCCCGTTGGGCTTGTTGATGAGCTGGCGGAAGACCTTGAGATCGTCATCGCGCATGCCGACCTTTTCGAGATCGAGGGCGACGTTGCCACGGTCGAGAATACGCATGACGACGGATTCGCCGAAGATGGTGGGGAGGACGGCGACGCGCAAATCGATGGATTTGCCCTGGACGACCAGCGGGATACGGCCGTCCTGGGGCATGCGGCGTTCGGCGATGTCGAGATTGGCCATGACCTTGATACGGGAGACGATGGCCATGGCGATGGACTTGGGAGGCGGGATCATTTCATAGAGCACGCCGTCGATGCGGTAGCGCATCTTGAATTCGTCTTCGAAGGGTTCGAAGTGGATGTCGGAGGCTTTTTCCTTGATGGCCTGGAGGAGGACGGTGTTGAGGAGGCGTTTGACGGGGGTGGAGTCGGCGGCTTCCTTGAGGGTTTCCAAGTCGATGGATTCGCCGCGGCCTTCGAGGGCCTTGAGGGTGTCGTCCTTGCCGAGTTCGCCGAGGAGGTCGTTGATCGATTCCTTGCGGACATCGTAGTGCTTCTGCAGCATGCGCTGGATGGCGTCGGGGTCGGCGATGACGGGCACGACCTTGGATCCCACGAGGGTGCGGAGATCGTCGACCGCGCGGAAGTTTTCGGCGGAGGCGAGGGCGACCTTCAGGGTCTTGGTTTTTTCGTCCCACTCCACAGGAACGACCTTGTAGGAGGTGGCCATCTGCGCGGGGACTTTCTGGATGATGTGGGCCGGGATGTCCTTGCCGTCGAGGTCGTACATCTCGAGGCCCTGCTGGGCGGCGAGGGCGAGGTTGCGGTCCTTGTCGGTGATCAGGCCGAGATCGACGAGGATCTGGCCGAT
>JBEHXY010000106.1:0-10075 GCA_048498455.1 Planctomycetota bacterium
CTTGCGGGGCATATTGTTGCTGATCCTGGGGAGCATACTGCTGCCCGTACTGTTGCCCGTACTGCGGATCCTGCGGCGGATATTGCTGCGCATAAGGCTGGGCATACTGCGGCGGATAGGTGGGCGTGTACACGTCCGCGCGCTCCGGCGCGTAGGGCTGCTGGTAAGGCGACGCATAGCCCCCGCCGTCATAACTCTCGCAGCTCGCGAGACTCGCCACCACCGCCGCCGCCGCCGCTGCCGTCAATACCGATGCAAACCGCTTCATGATGATCACCCTTGCGACGCCCGCGAAACGTTTCCGGGTTCACATGTTCCCATACGTTTCACAGTCCGCCATTATCCCTGACACGCAACTTCTTCACTTGTTAAGACCGCGGCAACCTCCGGACAGTTCCGCATCTGCTGGTTTTAGAGCAATTTCCACGCCGTCCTGAGCTGCCGCCGTTGCCTGCGGATCAGCGGTGCCGCTGGCCATGGGGCTCTGGGGGTTCTACACTGTAGGTGACCCCCGTCCGACACCCCCCGATCGCGAGGCGGCCCATGACCACCCCCAGCCAGCACGCGCCAACCGCCCAGCTCCAGGTCTTTTATGATGGC
The DNA here is from genome assembly GCA_048498455.1 of Planctomycetota bacterium. Taxonomy (GTDB): domain Bacteria; phylum Planctomycetota; class Phycisphaerae; order WQYP01; family WQYP01; genus CALCHA01. The sequence continues at coordinate 601 of JBEHXY010000106.1, forward strand.
GCCTGCCCGCTCTGCCGCCGCGAAATGGGCCATTACCAGAAGCGCGACCGTGCCGGCAGGATCGACTGGGTGGACATCGCCCAGCCGCAATTCCGCGCCGCCGCCTACGGTCTCGACCCGGCGCGTGTCCAACAGGTGATGCACGCCCGCACCCCCGACGGCGCCGTGTACACCGAGGTCCGTGCGTTTGTGAAAATCTGGCAGCTCCTCCCCGGCGTCGGAACGACGCTGCTGCGCTGGCTGCTCAAGATCCCCGGCATGCTGTTTCTCGCGGGAATCGCCTATCGCCTTTTCGCACGCAATCGCTACCGCCTCACCGGACGCTGCACCCCTGAAAGCTGTAATATCTGAACGCTCCCCGGCACCCCATGAAAGGCTCCCCATGACCCGTCGCCCCTTTGCCTGCGCACTTGCCGCCACCATCGCCCTTGCCGCCGGCGCCCCGCGCGCCTCCGCGTGGAATTTCGAAGGCCACATGATCATCGGCGAGATCGCCTGGCAGCAGCTCGACGCCGCCGACAAAGCCGCCATCACGACGCTGCTCCACGCCCACCCGCATTATGCGAGCTATCTCACCAAGGGGGCCCCCACCGCGGGGCCGGCGCAGGACGAGTACGCCTTTATCAAAGCCGCGAGCTGGCCCGATGCCGTCCGCCCGTCCACGCCGCCCTACAAGCCGCTGATCATCGACCCGGTGGACGAGAAGAACGTCACGCAGTATCACCACGCGGAGTGGCACTACATCAACATCGCCTTCGTCCCGGCGGGCGATCCCAACTCGAATCTGAATTTCAAAGCGATGAACGCCGAGAAGGGCGATGTACTCTCGACGATCCGCAACTCGTCCAAGGAACTCGCCACGGCGGCGACTCCCGCCCAGACCAAGGCCATCGACATCGCCTGGCTCGAGCACACCATCGGCGACCTCCACCAGCCGCTGCACGCGGTCACCTTCATCAGCACCGCCTTCCCTCCCCCCGACGGCGATCGCGGCGGCAACTCGATTTCCGTGAGCCCCCCCACGCCCGCCGACGGCAAGGCGACCGTGCAGAAGCTTCACGCCCTGTGGGATGGCGCGCTGGGCAACGTGGTGATGGACAACTTCACGGTCGACAACCTGGCCGAGATTCAGAAGCGGGCGAAGGACATCGAGGCGAAGCATCCGCTGGCCAAGGCGAGCGCCCTCAAGGCGCATCCGAACATCGAAGACTGGGCGCAGGAAAGTTATGAAATGGCCCGCAAGGACGTCTACCTCAATGGCGACATCCTGAAGCTTCCGGAGCACAACAAGATTTACCAGCTCCCCGCGACCTACCTGCCGCAGGCCCAGAGCGACGCCGAGGAACGCGCGGCGCTGGCCGGGTATCGCCTCGCCGCGACGCTGCACACGGCGCTCAAGACCGCGGGAACGAAGTAAGGGCCAGCCATCGCCTTCGTCGCCCCCCCCACCGCTTACCGCCGCTGGCCGCGCATTTCCACGATCGTCATCAGGGCGCTGAGCACGCTGAAGACCATGATGATGCCGCCCGCCACATAGTGGCCGGTGGCGTACTTGGCGTTCCACTGCATGCTGAGCCAGTGGGGCAGCAGCGTGACGAACAATCCCAGGACAAACAGCACGACCTCCGGCCAGAAGTCGCCGTAGCCCATGATGGCGCGGAACAGGGCGAGGGTGCAGATCAGGGCCCCGAAGGTCACGTGGAGCGTCACTTCAAAATCGCCGGGGGTGCGGGCCCAGGTGAAGACCAGGAGCACCAGTCCCAGGCCGATGAGGCTCATGATGCCGTCGAGGATCAGGATTCGCAGGGCATAGCTGCGGCGATACTCGCGATCACCAAACAATCCCCGCCGTTCATTGACCGGATACGTCGTCGACATCACATCTCCTTCACGGGCTTTTCAGAGGCAAGCTTGTAGGGGTAGGGGTAGTCCGTCGGGTCCCACCGGAACGGCACCTCTTTGTTTTTATGAAAGGCCTTGGCGGCCTGGTACATGCAGTCCTGGCAGACGACCGCCTCGGGATGCCCGGGGTTGCTCCAGTGGGGCATCTCCGGGGGCATGTTGAAGCGCAGGCACATCGTGCATTTGAACTTTTCCCCGCCGGTGGCCTGCCCCTTGAGCGCCTTTTCCAGGCAGGGCACGCAGAGGATCGAGCCGTGGTGGCCCTCGATCATCGGCTCCTGCCCGTCCCAGTCGCGGCGGCAGAAGTCGCACACAATCACAATGCCTTCGGGGTCTTCTCGCTGCACGCCAGGGCGCTCCTTTCAAGCCTGAAAGTGTAATGGGAACGGGCCGGAAGGAAAAGCCGCCCGGATGCTGACATGATGCTCAGGTGAGGCTGATCCGCGGATCGACGGCGGCGTAGGCGATGTCGACCAGCAGGTTGAAGAGCACGACGATGGCGGTGTAGACGAGGGTCGCACCCAGGACCAGTGGAATGTCGTTGTTGAGGCAGCCGTTGACGAAGTGGGTGCCCAGGCCGGGGATGGCGAAGAGTTTCTCAACCACGAAGGAGCCGGTGAGGATGGTGGCGGCGGCGGGGCCGAGGTAGGAAAGGAGGGGCAGGGCGGCGTTGGCGCCGACGTGGCGGGTGATCACGGTGCGGCGGGAGAGCCCCTTGGCCCGGGCGGTGCGGACGTAATCGGCGCCCAGGACGTCGAGGGTGCTGGAGCGGGCGAGGCTGGCGACGTAGGCCATGTAAAACAGCGAGAGCGTGGCGGCGGGCAGGACCAGTTGCCGCAGGCTGCCCCAGCCGCCGGAGGGCAGCACCGGGATCGCGACCACCAGCAGCATCAGCAGGAGCGCCCCGACGACGAAGCTGGGCAGGCTCACGCCCATGAGGGTGCCGGCGGCGAGGAAAAAATCGGGCCAGCGGTTCTTGGCCAGGGCCCCGGCGGTGCCGGCGGCGACGCCCACCCACAGCGCGATGAGCAGGGCCGCGGCGCCGAGGGTCACGGAGATGGGCAGGGAATGGGCGATGACCTCCGAGACCGACCAGTTGGGATAGTCGATGGTGGGGCCAAAGTCGAAGTGCAGGGCGTTGCGCAGGTAGTGCCAGTAGGCGCGCATCACGTAGCCCGTGCGCACGGCGAGGGGAAGTGTCTTGCGCTGGGCGTCGGGCAGCGCGAGGTAATCGAGGCCGTAGCTTTTGGCGAGGGCCTGGCGGACGGCGAGTGGCGGGGTTTTTTCGCCGATGAAGGGATCGCCGGGCGCCATCATCAGCAGGGCGAAGGTGACGGTGTAGACGATCCAGAGGACGATCGCGGACTGAAGGACCCGGGCGAAGAGAAAACGCAGCATCCGCTTACTTCCGTGCAATCCATTTGTACTGGGTCATCAGGCGGACGTTGACGTCAAAGCCGGCAATCTTGCGGTCATCGTACATGTAACCGTCGCCATACTGGTAGAGGGGGAGGAAGGGGCATTCGTCGGTGACGAGGAGTTTTTCGGCATCGGAGAGGATGGCCATGCGCTTGGCGGGGTCGGCTTCCCTGGCGGCGCGGTCGAGGAGTTCGTCGTAGGCGGGGGAGTTGAACTGGCCGTCGTTGTTGCCGTTGGTGGAGCGGGCGAGGTCGAGCCAGGTGGTGGGGTCGGTGTAGTCGCCGTACCAGCCGCCGCGGGCGATGTCGAAGTGGTGGGCTTCGCGGCGTTCGGTGCCGAAGGAGCCGCGTTCGAGGCCGCGGTAATCCATCTTGATGCCGAGGCGATTCTCCCACATCTGGCCGAGGGCCATGGCGATCTGGCCGTGGATGGTTTCGTTGTTGTAGAGGATTTCGAGGCGCGGGAACCCTTTGCCGTCGGGGTAGCCGGCCTCGGCGAGCAGTTTTTTGGCGGCGTCGATATCCATCTCCAAGCCCTTGGGGCTGGTGTAGCCGGGGATGGCGTCGGGGGGCACGATCACGCCGAGAGGCCGCTGGTGCATGCGGGTGACGTCGTCGACGATTTTCTGGCGGTCGACGGCGAGGCAGAGGGCCTTGCGGACGCGCTTGTCCTGGAGGGGTCCGCGGGTGCAGTTGAATTCGAAGTAGTAGGTGCCGAAGACGGGCTGGTAGTGGATGAGGCGACGTTTTTCGGGGTCTTTCTGGGCGAGGAGGTCTTCGATGAACTGCTGGGGGACGAAGGTGAGGCCGTCGACGGTGCCGGAGTCGAAGGCGAGGAGGGCGGCGCGGGGATCGGAGAGGGCCTTGATGATGAGGCGGTCGGTCTGGACGTGTTTGCGGTCCCAGTAATGGGGGTTGGGCTCGAGCAGGAGGTATTCCTTGAACTTCCAGTCTTTGAGGTAGTAGGGGCCGTTGGTGACGAGGTTGGGGGAGCGGGTCCAGCGGCCGTCGTAAGCGCCGCCGTCGGTTTCGCCGGGCAGGAGGAAGGGGCGCATGGAGGCGGCATGGAGGGGGAAGAGGGGCGGGAAGGCGCAGAGGTCGAGGAAGTAGGAGCAGGGGGAGCGGAGGTGGACGACGAGGGTGTGGTCGTCGGGGGCGGAGACGCCGACGGAGGAGAAATCGGCGGGCTGGTTTTTGCCCAGGGCGGTGGTGTAGGCCTCGGCGCCGTCGATGACGTAGAGGAGCTCGACGTAATCGGCGCCGGTGGCGGGGGTGAGGACGCGCTTCCAGGAGAAGAGGAAGTCGGAAGCTTTGACGGGATCGCCGTTGGACCAGCGGGCGTCGGGGCGGAGGTGGAAGGTGTAGGTCTTGAGGTCGGGGGAGAGGTCCCAGGAGACGGCGGTGCCGGCGACGGGTTTGACGGTAATGGGGTCGTAGACGAGGAGTCCTTCCCAGAGGGCCATGGCGGTGCGGATGTCGGCCTGCCAGGACATGCGGCCAACGTCGAGGGTTTTGATTTCGTCCATGTTGGCGATGGTGATGGTTTTGGGGATGCCGCCGCGGACGCCGCCGCCGCTGAGGGCGAAGCAGAGAGCCCCGAGAAGGAGCAGGAGGAGGGTGGGGATGAGGAGAACGCGGCCCATGGTGCTAGCGTACCGCCTTGCAGGGGGAACCGGAATTGGCGCGGACGGAATTGGCAGAGCGGCGATCTTTTTGAATGTAAGTGCTGGCGGGGAATGAAATTGGGGAGAAGTGGAAGGGGAAAATGGGGGTGATTTGGGGATTTTTTGGGGTGGGGAGGCTTGTTTTCGGGGTGAAAATGGGGGTGACCCTTGTTTTTGGGCTGATTTTTGCGATTTATGCGCGGGATAAGTGGGGATATGCGCGGGTAAGCGGGGTTAAGGGGGCGTAAGTTGGTGCAGGCGGGTCGGCGCGGGGGGTTCTCGGTTCATTTGGTTTCGATGGTCCAGCCGGGGTCGGTGGGCGGGGTGACGGTGGGGATTTTCACGCCGCCGTCGTTGAGCTTGAGGTCGGTGAGCTTGATGGTGGTGACGTCGCTGCCCTTCTGGTGGAGGACGATTTTCACGGGGAGCTGGAGTTTTTTGTCGACGGTGAGCTCCATGGTTTTGTATTCGAACTTGGAGCGGTCGAGGGGCTTGAGGACGAGGACATCGTGGTCGGGATCCTCGGCCTTGCCTTGGGTGACGGTGAACTCTTTCACGACGTCGGCGGCCTTGATGCCGATGGGCAGGGGGACGGGTCCGCCGAGGGAGGTGACGCTTCCGGGGGCGCCGCCGGGGGTGGTGAAGGTGGTGGAGCGGAAGGTTTTGGCCTTGCGGTCGATCAGGGTGGCCTTGGCGCCGTCGAAGACGATTTCCTCGTCGGGGGTGGGGGCGGGTTTGCCGTCGGTGGTGGCCCTGGTGAAGTGGGCGGCGAACTTGGGGTCGGGGCCGTCGTTGACGAAGAGGGCATCGCCGGACTTGGTTTCCTCATCGCCGGCGAGGTGCACGGTGGAGATTTCGACCTTGCCGGAGAAGTCCTTGAGGGAGGCCTTGCGGTCTTCGAGGGTTTTGAGGATGGCCATGGCTTCGGGGGAGGCGGCGCCGGCGGCGGGGGCATCGGCGGCGGCGGGGGCGGGCGGGGTGGTTTGTGCAGCGGCCGCTGCGGTCATGACGAGCATGCCCATTGCGAGGGCCAGGTGTTGCATCCGCATGGATCACCTCAAAAAACCAGGGGTGTTGCCCCGAACGATGTCGAGGATATCGCGCAGGCGGCGGACCGTGTAGCGGGCCATGGCGGCATAGGGGGGGACAGCGCCGCCATCGCGCACCAGCAGGAGGGCCGCATCGACGCCGGCGTTTTCGGCGGCCTGCAGGTCGTATAGATAGTCGCCGACCATCAAGGTTTGTATCGGATCGACGGCGGCGCGGCGCACGATATTGAGGATGGAGTCGGCGTGGGGCTTGTGGGGGAGGTCTTCGCGGGTGGCGATGAGGTCGAGGGCGAGGTTGTGGCGGGCGAGGACGGTCTGGGCGCAGGGGCGGGAATTGCGGGTAAGGAGGGCGGTGAGGATGCCGCTGTTCTTGAGTTCGGCCAGCACGTCGGCAGCACCTTCGTGAAGGATGCAGGTTTGGGCGGCGGCGAGTTCGTGGGCGTCGAGGATGCGGTGAGCGCGCGCGAGGGTTTCGCCGGTCATGTGGGAGAGGTGCTCGAGGATGCCGCCATCGGGGGGGAGGCCGATGTCGCGGCGGATGGCGTCGAAGTCGAGGAGCTCCTCGGTGAGGGTGCCGTCCATGTCGAAGATCACCAGGCGGTAGGGCACGCGGGGGTCCTTTCGGGAGGGGGCAGGGTCCTGACATGCATGGGGTGCGGGCGTATGATTGTAGCGACGGGGGGCGGGTTGCCCGCAGGCGCGAGAAGGTGATTTCGGATGGCCCAGCAGATCAGTCCCATCGAGACGCTCAAGCGGTACGCCCCGGTGTTGTTCCGGAAGCTGGGGTTTATCGCGCTGGGGTGGGTGGTGCTGTATTTCCTGTCGCATCCCTTTCGGGTGTCGGATTCGCGGGCGGGCATCAACGTGCTGGTGCTCTTTGCGCCGATGCTGGGGGCGCTGGGGGGCTTGGTGGCGGGGTGGTACCTGGTGGACAAGGCGGGGGAGGATTCGGAGGTCAACGGGATGGCCTTGTGGGTGCCGCTGATTTTGATGACGTGGCTGACGATCGGGGTGGTGGAGGGGGTGATGCGGCTGCTGTTTCGGTCGTGGGAATTCGGGTTCGGGGGGTTCATGGAGGTGATGGCGGCGATGCTGCTGTCGGGGGCGACGATTGTTTGGTATGGGTCGTCGCAGGAGTGAGGGGAGGGGAATTCAGAGTTCAGGATTTTGGAATTCAGAATAAGGGGCGGGGCGTTATGGGGTTTTTGCGGCGTTGAGGGTGGTCATTTTTCCGTAGCCGGGGGTCCAGGGGCCGTTGTATTCGATTTGGGCGGCGAGGTCGGATTCGGTGAGGTCGGCGTGCCAGTCTTTGGCGCGTTTGTTGGCTTTGTCGAGGTAGATTTTGACGAGGTAGCGGCCGGCGGGGAGGACGGGGGAGGCGGCGAAGCGTTTGGCGCGGTCGGAGTTGGCGGGGGCCTGGAGGATGAGGGAGTGTTGCCAGAAGGTGACGCCGGCGGCGGGGGCGACGCGGCGATCGGAGAGGGCGAGGGGTTCTTTTTCCCAGGTGTTGGCGGTTTTGTCGAAGGCGAAGACGCGGACCTGGGCGACTTTGTCGGACCAGGCGGCGGGGGCTTTGTCGATCTTGAGCCAGAGTTCGGAGCCGACGTGTTCGAGGGCGGGGAGGGGCGGGAGGTCGGCGGGAGCGTGGTAGGCGTCGTTGGCGGTGGCGGCGAATTCCTCGAGGAAGGTGCGGACCATTTTGTAGCCGGCGTCGCCGACTTCCATTTTCTGGCCGCCGCCATGTTTGACGGCCATGGTGGGCTTGGCGAGGAGGAGGCTGTCGGCGGGCTTTTCGGTGCTGATGAGTTTGCGGTCGAGGAGGCGCTGGAGGGTTTCTTCGCTGGTTTTTCCGATCCAGGCGATGTCGCCGTTGTCCTTGGAGAGGCGCTGGTATTCGGCGCCGGATTCGGTGTGGCAGGCGGCGCAGCGGAGGCGTTGGGACCAGACGTTGCGTTCGAAGCTGGCGAGGATGCCGCCGCCGGGATCGGTGCGGGCGTGGCGGATGATGGCGGCGGGGCGTGAAGGGGCGGCGAGTTCGGCAGGCCGGAGCCTGGGAGCGGTGCGGAGGGCGGGGTCCTTGGCGCAGGCGGTGATCCAGGCGGCGAAGGCGTCGTGTTCGGCCTTGGCAATTTCGGGACGGATGAGGCGGGCGCCTTTGGGGGGCGCGGATTGGCCCATGGCGATGAGGGCGAGGATCTTGGATTTTTCGGGCTTGTCCACGTCGATCAGGCCCTGGTCGCGGAGGGAGAGGAAGGTTTTTTCACTGGTGGGGAGGATGTAATTCTTGAGGTCGACGCCGGCGAGGTGGCAGGCGGTGCAGCTGGAGGGGTCGGGAGAGTTGAAGATCGGGGCGATGCAGCGGGTGAAGATCGCGGTGGGAGATTCGGGGGTGGCGGGCATGGACTGGGCGCGCAGGAGGGTGAGGGTGGTGAGGAGGGCGAGGGTGTACCCCCCCACCGCGGCGGCAAGGCGGCCATGGCGCATGGGGAACCTCCGAAGGGTCGGCAGGCGGATTGTGATCTGGGGAGGGGTGCAAAAACAAGCGGACGCCTCGCAAGGAGGCGTCCGCGTCGCGTCATTTGATAGGGAACCGGTGTTAGTTTTTGGCGACCGGTTCGATGATGGACTGGGTGCGGACGAGCACGCGGGCATCGCCCAGGAGGTGGAAGCCTTCGATGTGGACGGCGCGGCGGTGAAGCTGTGCGACGACGATCGAGAGGTATTCGGTCTGTCCCATCTCGTTTTTCTTGTGGGAGACGAGGCCGCCCTGGTCTTCGGCGAGGCGAAGGAGTTCGGTCACAGAGTTTTCGAAGAGGGCTTCGGAAACGTGTTCCTCGTTGAGGGCGAGGTAGTACTGGAAGTGGTTGCCGAAGGCTTTTTCGTACTGCTTGTCGCCCTTGCAGGGGAGGCGTTCGACGAGGCCGCGGTCAGGGAGGGTTTTGGAGGGGAAGCAGGCGAGCTCCGAGATGGTTTTACCACCCGCGGAGACGGAGACAAGGTGTCCGCCGGCGGCGATAAGCCACATGGAGACGTCAAGGCCACCGAGGACGCGGCCGCGGCGGGCGTCGACGGTGAACAACTCAGGATGCAGGCCGCGGTCGTAGACGAGGACCGATAATCCGGCGCTGCGGGGTTTCTTGTGATGAACGCTCATGGTCGATGTACACCTCCGAACAAACAAGACGGCCATTATACGGGGTGATGCCCACGAGCCGAAGAAAAAAGTAAATCTTCGTTCCAAAGTGTACAAATAGAGACAAGGGCTGTGTTGGCAGGCATTTAGGTATGGATCAGCGGGGCGGAACGGGGATGAAAGTGGCTCGGCTTTTCTACAGGTAAGGTGCCAAACCTTCACATAGCTGATGGGGGTGGCGGCAATTCCCACCACAACACAAGGGATTGGAAGCCCCCGTGCCGACCGCGCCGATTTGTCATTTATCGG
>JBEHXY010000107.1:0-10063 GCA_048498455.1 Planctomycetota bacterium
GGCGTCGCTGGTCAAGGGCGAATTCAGCAGCACCCGATTGCCCTGCGTGACCCGCACGTCCTTGAACTCGGCGCTGCAGGTGTCGGTGCCGACGCTCACGCGGCCGGCGGGCAGAAGATCGCGCACCGGCGCGTCGTTGGTCGTCGGCAGCACCACGTCGCCGCGGTTCTCGCAGAAAAGCTGCTGCACGTAATAATTCACCGATGGCGTCGCATGCAGCGAGTCCGCCCAGATCAGGTCCGGCCGCCACTGCCACGCGTCTTCGTTGGCGAACAGCGGCGCGTAGGACGCCATCCGCACCACCTCGGCGTTGCGCTCCAGACCCGTCATGTACGCGGCCTCCGCCAGCGCACACTCCAGGTTGTTGCGGTTCTTCGTGCTGCAGATGGCGTCGCTCTGCGCCGCGTACTCACCAAAAAACACCTGCGGCCCCTTGCGGTCATAGCCATCAAACCGGTTCGCATTCGCCAGGAACCAGATCGGGTTCGCATAGCAATGCTGGTCCACGATGTCGGCCCGCCCCTCCGCCTTCATCTGCTGCAGCCGCGGCCAGAGGTACGCGAAGCGGTCATCCGCAGGCGAAGGGCCGGCATCGGACACCAGTTGAATCTCCGGGTGCTTTTCCTTGATCGCCTTGGTGAACGCCGCCAGACGCTCCAGGTACTGCGGCCCCCACTGCTCGTTGCCCACGCCCATCATGCGCAGCGGCGGGTTGAACGGCTCGGGATGGCCCATCGCGGCACGCTTGGCGCCCCACGGACTGCTCGCCGGTCCGTTGGCGAATTCGATCAGGTCCAGCGCGTCCTGGATGTAGGGGCCAAGGGCGTCGGGCGGGCAGAGCTCGCCGGAGTTGAACTGGCACGCCATCCCGCAGTTCACGATCGGCAGCGGCGCCGCGTGAATGTCCTCGCACAACTGGAAGAACTCGAAGAAGCCCAGCCCGAACGACTGGTAGTAATCCGGCGTCGGCCGCCAGCGGAATTCATAATTCCAGCGGTCGATGAGCAGCTTGCGGTCTTCCACCGGGCCAATCGTGTTCTTCCACTGGTAGCGCCGGGAAAGATCGGTGCCTTCGACGATGCAGCCGCCGGGGAAGCGCAGGAATCCCGGATGGAGATCCGCGAGCGCCCGCACCATGTCGGTCCGCAACCCGCCGGGCCGGTTTTTCCAGGTATTCCGGGGAAAGAGCGACACGAAGTCGACGTCCACGGTGCCGGCGCCGTTGATGAAGAGCGCCAGCCGCGCGTGGGCGTCGCTGGCCTTGGGCTGCAGCGTCGCCGTCACCTTCGACCAGTTGCCGGAGAGGCCGGTCAGCTTCGCCGTCGCCAGCGTGGTGCCATCGCCGGCCACCAGTTCCACCGTCACGCGCGTGTTGCCCTCGACGTTGCGCAGCTCCGCCGAGAAGTCATAATTTTCCCCCGCGGTCACCCCCATGCCGCGAAACCCCTCGTTGGAAATGCCCATCGGGGCGCTGGCCTGCGACACCATCCGCACGTAATGGGTCTGCGATTCGCGGTAAGGCGCATCGCTCCGCACCGTCACCGCCCCCTTCGCCAAACTCGGCATGATCGTCATCCACCCCATCATCGGATCGGGGAACTCAAACCCGCGGTTCTTCACCAGCTCGGCATACAGGCCGCCGTCGCCGCCGAAGTTAATGTCCTCGAAAAACGCCCCCCACATCGCGGGATTGATGCGGGCGCCAGGCCGGTCGACCTGCACCGTGATGGTGGCCTGCTGCAGCGGTGCACGCTTAGCGCTGCCCGGAGCGCTCGTGCAACCAGCGACCGCAAGCGTGAGAAGACAACCCACGAAAAGGGAGCTGCGAACCATGCGGAAACACTCCTGCGCCACAAGAAAGAGATGCCCACCGCGCAGACGCGGTGCCGCCAGGGACGCGGCGCCGCCATGTTACCCGCAACTTTGCCCAATCTCTCATGGCCGCAGCGCGGCGGGACCGCTGGTCCCCGGCGCCCGCCAGTGCGTCGCCGCGCCCGCCTGAAGCACAAACCCCGGCTGCTCGTCCGCCACGAACAACGTCCCTTCCTTCGCGAAATCCACCTTCACGATGCCCGGCTTCTCCCGCCACGGCGACTGATCGTCGTTGCCGAAATAGGTGCACCACCAGTTGCCCTGCGTGTCCTTGAAGTAGTTCCCGCCGGCCCCGCACGGCACCGATTCATGCACCAGGTGATAGGGCCCGCGCACGTTGTCGGCCACGCCGCAGATGCTGGAATAACGCCCCTGGTACGTGTCGGCCGCGCCCAGGTAATACTTGCCGTTGGCCTTGAACAGCGAGACGCCCTCGTGGCCAAGGCGGCTGGGACCCTTGGTGTCCTTGGTGTCGACGGTCACCTTGATCGGGTCGCCGTCAAACGCGGAGAGGTCATCCTTCATCAGGTGCAGCGTGCCGCCGGCGCCGTTGGTGAAGTACACCTTGCCGTCGTCGTCTTCGAAGATCGAGGCATCGATCCCGCCGGTCAGCGGCTTGTCCGCCTTGATCGGGTTGATGTAAGGCCCCTCCGCCTTGCCGGTTTTGCTGACGAGGATGCCCGTGCCCGCGCCTTCGCCGTTGACCATGCAGTAGGTGATGACGAAGTTCTTTTTGACGATGTGGATTTCGGGGGCCCAGACGTAACGAAGATTTTTCTCCCACGTGCCGTCCTTGTCGACGCTCCACACCAGGCCGAGGTATTCCCATTTCTGCAGATCGTCGGAGCGGTAAAGTTCGACGCCGTCGTTGAGGTCCCAGATGTTGTCGCCGGTGGAGCCGGTCATGTAGTACTTGCCGTCGGGGCCGGTGCAGATGGAGGTGTCGCGCAGGTGGAGGTCCCAGATGGGCCGAAGCGGGGGAAGCAGGCCCTCCTTCACGGCGGTGCCGCGGGCGCGATCGCCGAAGGGCAGCCAGCCGGGCTTGGGATCGGGGCCGCGGTACATGACCCCTTCGCGCCCGGAGCGATACCCGCCGAGGCCCGTGCCATCGACCGGCTGCCCGGGACCGCTGACGCCCGAGTAGGCCTCCGGCGGGCCGGACTTGGTTGGCTCGCTGCGATGGCCGGGGGCATGTCCCTTCACGGGCTCCGGGTTCTGCGGTCGCGTTTTGCCGATGGTGGAGTCCGCCTGCGCGAACGTCCGCGACGCACCTGCAACCGCCAGAAGCAGCCCCGCCAGCCCCGCCGCCGCCGCACCGATCCACGCTCGATTCATCCGCCACCTGTCAGGATAAGAAATCTCCCGCTTCCATAAACGGTAGAGTGTCGCGCAAAAAGGCTCTATCTCAGAATTGGTCAATCGCGTACCATTCTTGGAAGTGATGACGCATTCTCGCATTCTCGTGTCGGTGCGCCTGCCGGAGGCGTTGCGCGACGTCCTGCAGGGCATCGCGGACTACGTGAAGGGGCACCGCCTGCGCTGGGACATCGTCTGCGTGGAGGCGGACGAACTGGGCCCGCGCCTAGCGGAGCATGCCGCCGACGGCGCGATCACCGTCCTGAGCCCCGCGCTGCGGCCGGCCATCCGGCGGCTGGAGCGTGCCGGGGTGCCGGTGGTCAACCTGCTGCACGACCTGAGCCCGCGACTGCCTTCGGTGCTGTCCGACGACCGCGCCTTCGGGCAGACCGCGGCCACCTATTTCCTCGGGCGCGGTTTCCGGCGCTTCGCCTTTGTCGGCGTCGACACCGCATGGAGCCAGCGCCGGCAGCAGGCGTTCGTCGAAACCCTCGAAGCGGCGGGCCACACGGTGCAGCTGGCGCCAGAACCGCTGGCTCCGGACGCCTACCGCTTCACCGGCCGCCGGACGGGCAGTTCGTTCCTGCGGCAATGGGTGAAGCGGCTTCCCAAAAAGGTGGCGGTGTTCACCGCCTCGGATTTTGTGTCGCGGGCGCTGCTGCCGGCGGCCCTGGCGGCGGGCCGGGTCGTGCCGGAGGATTTGGCGATCCTGGGCGTCGACAATTTCACGGTCGTGTGCGAGCTGGCTCCCGTGCCGCTCTCGAGCATCGGCCAGGATTTCGAGCGGCTGGGGGCGGAGGCGGCGCGGGTGCTCGACGGGCTGCTCTCGGGCAAGGCCGCGCCGGCGAAACCGGTGCTGGTCGCGCCGGGGCGGCTGGCGGTGCGGCGCTCCACCGAGACGCTCGCCTTTGAGGACCAGACGGTCGCCCAGGCGGTGCGGCTGATTCGCGGGCAGGGGGTGCTCTCGGTGAAGGACCTGCTGCGGCAAGTGCCGCTGTCGCGGAAGTGGCTGGACCACCGCTTCATCCGCGCGGTGGGCCACTCGCCCAGCGTGGAGATCCGGCGGACGCGTCTGGCGGCGGTGCGCGACCTGCTGCTGGACACCGATTTGCCGATTCGCGTGATCGCCCAGCGCTGCCATTTCCCCTGTGCCGAGAACCTGTCGCGCGCGTTCCGTTCGCAGTATGGGTTGCCGCCGCACGCCTACCGCAGCCGCAATCGCGTCCGCTGATCGGCGTTCTGCCGCCATTCCAGAATTGCTACAACCTTGACCAGTTTTGGACTACCGGCGTCGGGCGAATCAGGCGTATGGTACCTGCGCAGCGCGAGGCGCATGGAGGAGCGAACGATGATTTCCGGCCTGAACGCAATGACGGCTTCGATGGCGATGCTTGCCGCACTGGCGAGCTTCGGCGTGTGCCGCGCCCAAACGCAGCCCTCGCCGCCACCGCCTTTCACCTCGCCCGCGGAGGTCTACTCCGGCATCTCCGGCCCGGGCAAGCCGCTGGTGGGCAGCGGCACCGGCGGGTGGCGCTCCAACCAGGAAGTTCTGCGTTATGACGGTCCCGACGCCAAGCCGGGGTGGCAGCCGCTGGGCCCCTTCGCCTCCACGGGATCGGTCGTCAACGAAGGGCTGCTCCCGCCGATCAAGCCGATCTGGGACCTGCACCTGCGCGACACCGTCATCTGCGTCGGCCCCGACAAACAGTATTACATGACCGGCTCCTCCGGCGACAACATCTGGGACCGCAACGACGGCATCGAGGTGTGGCGATCCAGGGACCTGCAGCACTGGGATTACCTCGGGCTCGTCTGGTCGTTTGAAAAAGACGGCACGTGGCAGAAACAATGGGGCACGCTCCACGAGCACCCCGTGCGCGACATCTGGGCGCCCGAGCTGCACTGGCTGCCCAAGACGAAAAAGTGGGTCATGATGTATTCGCTGGCCGGCGGCGGCGGGTGCGGCATCCTCGTTTCCACCTCGGGCAAGCCGGAGGGGCCCTACAAAAATCCGCTCAAGGCCGACACGCGGCTGCTGGGCGGCATCGATCCGACGATCTTCGAAGATGACGACGGGATGATTTACGTGACCGCCGGCCGCGGCGGATCGATCGGGCAGATGAAGGCGGACCTCTCCGATTGGGAAGTGCCGATGACGCCGGTGAAGGTCGACAAGTCCGATGCCCGGGCGGCCGATGGCACGCACAACGTGCCGGCGGATCTGCTCGCGAAACCCGAACCGGGCATGGAAGGCGCGTCGCTGTTCAAACGCGACGGCAAGTATTACCTGGGGGCGGCGGTGTTCTGGGGCGGCACCGCGAAGGGGCGCTACGACAGCGTCGTCGCCATCGCCGACAACATCTGGGGACCTTACACCCACTGGCACGAAGCGGTGCCCTGCGGCGGCGGGACGAATTACTTCCAGGACAACGAGGGCCGCTGGTGGTGCTGCTACTTCGGGAACGACGAGCAATCGCCGTTCCGCGAGAAGCCGGGGATCGTGAAGGTGGACTTCGACGAACTCGGGCGGGTGTTCGTTGCGGATGAACAGCCGGCGTTTGTGCTGCAGGAGGGCGCGGCGACGCACTGGCGAAAGACGCCGCGGCAGATCGGGCCGCAGCAGCCGACGAGCGCGCCCAAGCCGTGAGGTCAGTGGAGGGCTTCCGCCGCCTTGGCGATCCGCGCGGCCGGATCCCAGTCACCGCCGAGCACCCATTTCGGGTCGCTGTAATTCTTGATGGTCTCGGCGTCCTCGGGCTGCTTGAGCTGTTTGGAAACCGCGAGCCGCTTGCTGGTATCCACCAGCTTTCCATCCGGATCGTGGCTGTTGAACTCCCAGAAATGGATGCCAGGGGCCTCGGTGGCGCGCTCGATGCGCCAGGCGACCGGGCTGACCGCCTCGGTCAGCACGCAGTTGATCAGCACCACCTCGCTGCCGGGGAAGCGCGTCGGCTCGATGCGTGAGAGCATGTTATTGGTGACGCCCGGGGCGCCATCGAACACGCAGTCCTTATAGACGTAGCCGTGATGCGTTTCGGGGTTCCGGATCTGCGTGTAGTAAGCGCCGCTGCGCACCGTTTTCGCGTGCACCTTTTCGAAAAAGCAGGGGCCGGTGCCCCACATGAAGTCGACATCCCCCTCGATGTAGCAGTCGCTGATGTAGGCCTGCCCGTTGATCTGCAGCGTGTCCTGGAAACTGTACAGATCGACGCCGGTGAGGACCATGTGCGCGTTGGCCTGGCCATTGACGATGAGTGCCTCGGCCTGCGAGCCGCCCTGGGGCGTGGTGTTGTGCAGCGTGAGGTTCGTGATCGTCAGGTCGTTGACGCGGTGGGCCAGGAACATGCCGCGGCGATAGACCGAGCCGCCGCGCGCCGGCGCGGTGCTGGGATTGGCGCCGGGGGCGAAGGGATTGCCGTTGGAGTTGTTGTTGAAGGTCGCGTTGTTGGGGAACGCGACGATGGTTTTCTTGCGGTCCTCGCCGGCAATGGTGACGGCGTCACGATTCTGCAGCACGACGATTTCGTGATACGTGCCGTTGCGGATGGCGATGGTCACGGGGTCCTTGTTGCCCTCGGGCAGAAAATCGATGGCGCCCTGCACGCTGGCGAAATCACCGCTGCCGTCGGCGTTGACGGTCAGCCGCTTCGTGCCCGCCGCCGGGGGCGCAGCCTTCGTGCTGAAGCGCCAGGTGTTCGCATCGGCTGCGCCGGCAAATCCGCCGACGGCCTTGGCGTCGACCTTCACGTAATAGGTTTTGCCATACGCCAGCACGTGGTTGGGCAGGTGCAGTTCCACCTGCTTGTCCGACACCATGACGGGGAGATAGCGGAAGTTTCCGATCCCGCCGATCGTTTGCGCCAGCGGCCCGCCGGCCACATCCAGCTCCGTCACCAGGGAATCGTTGGCTGCGTCGTAGACCTGCACCTTGCCCGAACCGGCCGCGGCGGGCTGATCCAGCGTGAGCCGCAGCGTGACATCGGGACATACGTCTTTGGCGCCGTTGGCCGGGAAAAGGTCTGCACCCAGCGCCTGCCCGGCGGCCAGGAGCACCGCAAGGGCCACCGCGTTCTTCGCAAAATCCATCGTCATGGTTCGTTCCTCCGCCATCAATCAACGCTCCGACACCGCAAAGACGCCATTATCGGAGCCCTGAAAATCCTAACCGCTTTGCAAAATCGCCGCGACGTTTTCGACCGACGGAAGGTATGATTCTTTCCGTCCTCTCTCGATCCGGGAGCACGCTTGTCGCTTCGCCAGACACTTTCAAATCTCCGCGACGCCTGGGATGTCCATGGCCGCTCGCTTCGCCACCGCGCCTTCTGGGCCATGGCCTTCTATCACTATGGCCGCCATGTCCTCTCGATGCGCCGCCACCCGGTGCGCTGGCTGCTCAACGTGCCCTATGCTTTTTTGAGCACCTTCACGCCGATCTTCACCGGCGTCTCCATCGACCGCACCACCCGCGTCGGCAAACGCCTGCACATCATTCACCCCGGCATGGTGCTGATCCATCCGGAGGTGGTGATCGGGGATCGCGTCGGCCTGATGCATGGAGTGACGCTGGGCACCAGCCCCACCAACCCTGGCGTTCCGACGCTGGGCAACGACGTGTTCGTCGGGGCGCACGCCACGATCCTTGGCGGCGTGACCATCGGCGATGGCGCCCGCATCGCCGCCAACAGCCTGATCATCTGTGATGTGCCTGCCGGAGCCACCGCCATCGGCGTGCCGGCGAAGGTGTATCCCGCGCGGCCGGGGAACGAATCAGCCGCGCCACTCGCGGAAGCGCAGGCCCAGCCGCGTCCCACGAGCCGCAACCGCACCGATCCAGTTTCCCGCCACGCAGAAGTCTACTGACCGCCAGCCGGGCCGCAGCGGTCCGCGCAGGCCGGTTTCTTCCGCTTTGCATCGCGCTTCCAGGCGAGTCCAGCAGGCGAGCGTGCGCTGCAGGCGATCGTCGCCTTCGCCGCGCCGCACCCACGCGCCCTCCCACGGCGAAAGGTAGCGCCGCACGCCGTCGATGGCCCGCGGCGGCTCGGCCAGCGATTCCACATCCACGCCCACCGGCCGCGATGCCACCGCCACCACGGACATGCCCGCGGCGTGCGCAACGCTGAAATGAATGCCGCCCCCCGCAATGAAAGGCTTGCCCGAGACACTGCGTGCAAGAGTGACGGAGCGGCGGTGCAGGTGCCGCGCGAGCAACGCCGCAAGCGGCAATTCCGCGCGCCGCACGCCGGGATGCGGGAACGTCCACAGGTCAATGGTGAAAGCATGCCCCCCCTGGTGGTGCCGCGCGATCACGCCGGCTCCATCGTGATCGGCAGGCTGCGCACGCCGCGGAACAGCATGTTGGCATCGCGCGTGGGGATCGGCCCTTCCGCCCGCCACGAGCGGTAACGCCGCAGGAAGGCGGCCAGCGCCACGTGCAGCTCCAGCCGCGCCAGGCCCGCCCCGGCACAGAAGTGGCCGCCATAGCCGAAGGCCACGTGGCGGTTGTCCTGCCGGCGGATGTCGAAGCGGTCGGGATCCGGGAAACGCTCGGGATCGCGATTGGCGGCGGGCAGCGACAGAAACAGCAACTCGCCCGCCGGAATGGTTTTTCCGCCGATGCTGTAGGGCGCTTGCGTTGTGCGATAGATGATCTGCAGCGGGCTCTGGTGGCGGAGCGATTCCTCCACCGCGGGGCCGATCAGCCTGGGGTCGGCGCGGATCAGCTCGCGCTGGTCGGGATGCTGGCCCAGCAGCAGCACGATATTCGCCAGCGCCTGCACGGTGCTCGCATGGCCCGCGAACGCCAGCAGGATCGCGGTGGCATGGAGCTCGTCCTCATCGAGGCGGTCTTCGTTGTCGCGGGCGGCGATCAGCGCCGAAAGCAGATCCTCCCCGGGGTTCCTGCGGCGCTCCTCGACGAGCCAGCGGAAATAGTCGCGGAACTCCGCCAGCGCCCGGTTGACGCGCCCCAGCGCATCGATCGACAGCGCCGGGCTGAAGCTCGGAAGCAGCGCCGCCGACCAGCCCTTCACGCGCTCGGCGTCCGCCGGCGGAATGCCGAGGATCTGGTTGATCACGATCAGCGGCAGCGGGTAGGCCAGCGCCCCGACCACCTCCATCCGCTCCCTTCCCGCCGCATCGAGCAGCTCCTCCACCGTGGCCGCGATCTGCCCGCGAATGTGCTCCACCGCCCGCGGCGTGAAGGCCTTGTTCACCAGGTTGCGCAGCCGCGTGTGGTCGGGCGGGTCGATCTGCAGCATCCAGCGGCCATACATTTCGAACAGCAGGTTGTCCGAGCCGACGCCGTCGCGCAGGAAAAACCGCTCATACCCGCGCCAGTTTTTCACGCTGGCCGAAAGGGCCGGATCGCGCAGCGCCGCCATGACATCGGCATAGCGCGTGAGAATCCACACATCCAGCAGCGGCGCGAGATGGACCGGATCCTCCTGCCGCAGCCGATGGAGCGTCGGGTAGGGATCGTCCCGGTAGGCCGGGTGCATCGGGTTGAAGGCAAACGGCTCGCGCCGGGCGGCTTCGCTCATGGCGTGTCCCCCGGCAGCGCCCGCAGGCCGCAGTCATCGATCAAGTGCCGCGACAATTCCGCGATGGTCGGATAGTCCCACAGCGCCATCGCCGGCAGGTCGACGCAGAGTTCATCGGAGATCTGCCCCGCCAGCCCCACGCCGTCCGCCGAGCCGATGCCGTACGCGGCGATGGGCTCGGTTGCATCGATGTCCGCGGGCGCCATCTGCAGCACGCCGGCGA
Organism: Planctomycetota bacterium; assembly: GCA_048498455.1. Classification (GTDB taxonomy): domain Bacteria; phylum Planctomycetota; class Phycisphaerae; order WQYP01; family WQYP01; genus CALCHA01. Next base: position 9,991 of record JBEHXY010000107.1, read on the forward strand.
GCTTTTCCACGAGCCAGCGCGTCAGCCGCTCCTCCAGCGATCCGCCGGCCGCACCGGCGAGCGGCGCCGCGAC
>JBEHXY010000108.1:0-10052 GCA_048498455.1 Planctomycetota bacterium
TCGGCAACACCTATATTTCCTACATGAGAAGTAGGTTACTGGGAATGGAGCAGGCGTGAAGGGGTTTGGGGGACATTGTCCAAGGGATCAGACAAGCGCTCGGTGGACGCGGCGCGCGGCACAAGGGTGGATGGCCGCGGGTTGCGGGATTGCGAAAGGGTATCATCGCGCGGATCGGCAAAGGAATGTGCCGCGAACCGCGAACGGTCGGGGGCGTCAGAGCAGGGGTGCGGGCGGGTGGGGCGGAATGCAGGATGAAGGAGGTGATCGATGGTGCAGCGCGTGTCAGGGTTGATCGCTGTCGTTCTGTGTGCCGGCGGGGCGCTGCGGGCGCAGACGCAGCCGATGGTATTTGTGGATCGGTGGACGGCGAAAGCGGAGCGTCCGGAGGCCAGTGCGCTCGAGAAGCGGGTCTATCCGCTGATTCGCGCCTTGGACGGCTGCGAGTTGCAGCAGGCCAAGGTGCCGGGATCACCGGACGTGCGCTTTCCCGCGCCGGGCACGACGCAGGTGACCGAGGAACTGATGGGGATGGGACTGCAGGTGGTGCCGCTGCTGGCCGAGGCGTTGGACGACCAGCGGCCGACGAAGACGGTGCCGCGGTCGGGCAACCTGCAACCGCAGCCGGCCTGGACGGTGGGCGAGGTGGCCTACACGCTGATTCGGGAAATGTGCGAGCGCGATTTCCGGGCGGAGGGGCAGACGCCGGCGCAGCGGACGGCGGATCTGCAGAAGGTGATCCTCGCCTGGTATGCGGGGCATGGGAACGAATCGGCGGCGCAACGCAAGATCGGGGAGGTGTCGGAACCGTGGGGGCCGACGCGCTGGAATGCGATCCGCTGGCTGGGGCGCACGCAGACCGTGGCGGGACGTGCGGCGCTGGAGAAGGATCTCGATCGGCTGCTGGCAGAGCGTTTGCAAAACCCGCAGCAGAGCCGGGAGGACAAGATGGAGCTGGCGGAGTGCTCGCTGGCGCTGGGGCAGCTTGGGGACAAAGCGAGCCTGGCCAGGGTGCAGGCGGCGCGGAAGGCGCTCGCGGAGATCTGGGATCGGGACACGCGGCCGCGGGGTTATGACGATCTCCGGAATCTGTATGTGGCATACCAGGGGGAGGCGCTGCTGGGAGACAAAGCGGAGGTCGCGAAGCGGATGGAGGCGGTGTTGGAGAATCTGCCGGACGTGGAGGTCTCGGCGCGCGATGCGGCCGCGCGGTGGCTGAAGGAGGTGCGGGAGCAGAAGGAATGAGGCTGTCGCTTTGGCGACGGGAGGGGCATTTTTGAGGCGGTGTGCGCGCGGGGGTGCACGTATGATGGGCCGCGCCGGGGAGTCGGCGGGATGGAGGATGGACGTGAAGGGTTTTTGCGGTGTGGTTGCGGGCGTGCTGCTCGTGATGGGCGTGGGTGCTCTCGTGCGCGGTCAGGCGACGCAGAAAGCGCCGCTGGATTTGTCGGAGCCGAAGAAGGCCTATGCGTCCATGATGGGGGCGCTGATGGCGGAGGATCTGGAGGGGGTGAAGCGGTGCGTGTACGCGCCGGGGCAGGAGACGCTGCTGGATGCATCGTTTGCCGATGCGGTGGCGCAGCATCGGGCGGGCAAGGCGGTCCTGGAGAAATTTGGGGAGGACGGGAAGCGGCTCCTGCCGGGGCCGCTGGTGTTTGATGAGGACATTCGCAAGCTGGTGGCGGCGGTGGAGTCGGTGCCGGTGGAGGTGACGGGGGACACCGTGACGCTGAAGAGCCGTCCGGAGCCGCGGAGCGGGATGGAGATGCCGATGCGGAAGGTGGAGGGGGAATGGAAGATCGACCGCGCGCGCTATGGGGCGGGGCCGGGCATGGAGAAGCAGGTGGCAGTGCTGAAGGCGCACGAGCTGCTGATGCGCGAGCCGCCAGCGTCCGATCGATGTAGGCCTCAATCGCTTCGCGCCCCGCCTTCACCTTTCCCTGCCCCAGCCACTCCACCGCATCCAGCCGGTTGCGAAACCAGCCGTCGCTCACATCCGTGACCTTCCGTTCCACCTGATGGAGAAGGAGGAGGATTCGCTGAAGGAGGCGGAGCTTTCGGAGTGTGCGCTGGCACTGGGGCAAATCGGGGACAAGGCGAGTTTGCCGAAGGTGCGGGAGGCGTGCGCGAAGTTGTCGGCGGCGTGGCAGCTGCGCGGGGGAATGTTGGGGTCGATGGATATTTCGACGACGGTGATGGGATACCAGGGGATGGCGCTGCTGGGGGAGAAGGAGGCGGCGGTGAAGGAGCTGGAGCGGGTGTATGGGGTGTACGAGGGGAAGCTGGATGCGAGCGAGCGAGCGGAGTTTGAGCGGGCGCTGGAGAAGGCGCGCACATGGTGAAGTGGTGGGATGCGGAGCGCTGGACGCTGGGGCGGGTGGTGCTGGCGGTGTTTCTGGCCGCGGCGACGGTGGGCGCGGTTTTGTTCAATCTGCCAGGGGCGATGATGGGGATGGGGCGGGGGTGCGCTTCGCCGTCGTGCTGGCGATAGCGATCGCGGGCTGTGCGGCCGTGGCGGCGACAAGGTGGTTGATGGCGCTTGTGCGGTCGGCGCTCACCCGGAAAGAAAGTGCACGCGGCCGTCACTGATCGTCCGGCGTCTCGTCCGGCATGCCCCCCATCTCACCGGTGTCCTCCGGCATCTCCTGCACGGCGGGCGGCGTTTCGCCGCTGGCGGCCTTGTCGAGTTTGTCCTGGGCCTTGGCCAGAAGGGCGTCGAGCGCCGATTGCGCGGAGTACATCTCCACGTGGCCGTCGGCGAAGGCGACGCTGACGGGCTCGTCGGGGCCGTCCGGCTGTTCCCAGAGAACCGGAACGTCGCCCCCGCCGATCGCCTCGATCTGCTCCGCCGACCAGGGATGGTAGGTGTAGGCTCGGTTCTGCAGCTCGCGCGGCGAGGTGGTGAGGGCCTCGGGAAGGTCGAGCGCCGCGAGGGAATCCGGCCATGTGCCGTGCTCCTGCTCGTACATCAGGGCCGCCATGGTGATCTGCCGCATGTTGGACATGGAAGCCACCCGCTGGGCGACTTCCTGCGCCCGAATCAGCGACGGCACCATGAGCGCCGTGAGCCGCGAAAGCGCGCTCTTGTCGAGGTCGATCCGCAGGGCGCTGCCCTCGACCGTCGGGGCGAGCAGCCGCGGAAGCTCCTGGATGATCGGCAGCACCGCGCGGGTCTCGGCAGAGCGCTCGGCCTCGGCCGTGATCGCTTTGACGAACGCGGTGAGGTCCGCGCTGAGGACCGACGCCAGGTGGCTCGCGTTGTTGGGATCGTCCGTGGCCAGCACGAGCGCCAGGCTGGGCGCGGGACGGGTCTGCAGCGAAAGTCCCGCCGCGCGGAGCGGGCTGACAAGGGTAGCGATCGGCGTGCCGCCAAGTTCTGCGGGCAACGCGACCGGGCTGTCGAGAAGCATGCGGCGGAAGTCTCCCCCGACGGCGAAGGCGATCGTGCACGGCGCGGGATCGTGGTGGAGGGTCGGCGTGAAGGCCGCCAGCAGGTCCGGTCGCGCGGCAGGCGCGATCCGCGAGAGGCGGTTGAAGGTCTTCTCCGTGCCGACGAAAAGAAGATCATGGTGCAGGGCGGCGACCTTTGCGTTCGGCGGCGCCACGGAATGGAGCAGCTCCAGCAGCCCGGCATGATGGGCGTTCTTGTCCACCGGAACCAGGAAGGCGAACGACTCCGGATCGGGAACCGCGCTCACCTGGTCCATGAGAACGTAGATGTGCCGCCCGCCGAGCGATTGAAACTGGGCCAGCAGCGCCTCCGCGGCTTTGCGTGCGGCGGCGATGTTGCGCACGGGACGGGCGAGCTTCGGCAGGTGGGCGGCGGCGAGCTCCTGCTCGAGAAACCCGATGGCGGCGGGGACATCGAGGCGCGCGAGGTCCGCGTGGCCCGCCAGAAACGTGGACTGGTCAAGAAACGGAGCAAGAAGCGCGGCGGTTTCCGCGGCGGGCTGAGGCGCCGGCTGCGTGGATTGCGCCCGGGCGCCCGCCGCCGCGAAAACCAGGAGACAGGGAGTCAGGGAAACAAGGAGAGTGGTCCGGCAGCGCGAGACAAACATGCGTGGCTCCTTTCGCAATCAGGCCGCCCGCAGACGTGCGCCGCGGCCATAGGAACAGACGCGCTACTTCCCTTTCGTTTCGGCATTTTTCAGAAGCTCGTCGACGGCGGAGCGCTGCCGGTAGATTTCGACGTGGCCATCAGCAAACCCCACCGCCAGCGGATCCGACGGGGCATCGGGATTCTCCCAGATCATCGGCAGCTCGGCGGCGTGCAGGCGCTTGAGCTGGTCGGCGGTCCAGGGATGGTAGGTCAATGTTTTGTTCTTGAGATCCCGCGGCGAGGTGAGCAGCGCCGCATCCTTGACGAGCTTGTCCGTGATCAGCGTCTCCAGCGTTGGCGGGAACTGCCCATTGTGCGTATCGGCGTAATTTATGCAGCCGACGAGCAGCTGGCGAATGTTGCCCGAAACCTGCACACGAAGGGCACGCTCGCGGCTCGCGGCGACATCGGGAACCAGAACCGTCGTGACCAGTGCGGAGACCTGCGACGCATCGAGATGCACGGCCGCGGTGGCGCCCGATGCCGCGAAATGCAGCGAGCCGATGAACGCCCCCAGCTTGTCCTTCGCGTCCGGCGGCGAGCTCTGCAAATCGTGCGTGAACCACTCGCTCTTGAGCAGCGACGCGAGCAGCGCGTTGGCGGCATCGGCAATGCGCCCGGCGGCAGCGGCGTCGGTGGCGGAGAATGCGAGCGTCGCCGAGACCTGCGGAGACAATTCCACGTTCACCGAAAGCGACCGCAGCCCCTCGGTGTAGGTGGTGATCGGCTGGTTCCCCAAAACCGGCGGCAACGTGAAGGGCATTTCATGGAGCACGCGCTGAATATCGGGGGAGAGCAGGAGCGCGACCTGCAAAGGAGCCGAGGGGGTAAACGCGGGCGCGACGTTGGGCGCCGCGGCGAGGGCTGGGGGATTCTGCAGGCGCTTTATTGCGTCGGGCGAACCCATGGCCAGCACGTTGTTGGGAAGCACCGCGGTGGCGGCGCCATTGGAAAAGCCCGGCGAGCCGAAGAGGGCGATGATGGGTTTGGCGTCGGCATCCTTGGGCAGCGGCACGAGCAACACCCCGCCGAGGCCGCCGGAGGTGGCAGTCATCATGATGTCGGTTTGACCGCCCACCATGTAGAGGTGCCGGACACCGAGCTGCCGGGCGCGGACGAGGAACAGGTCGAAGGCGGTCTGGGCCATGGGAAGGCTCTTGCGGGTGTCCTCGCTGCCGGCGATGGCGGCGAGCTGCTGGTCGAGGTATTTGAAAAGGGCTGCGGAGTCGAGCGCGCCGATGTCCACGTGCGCGACCATGAGCGTGGAGGACGACAGATAGGGAGCGAGAAACAACGCGGTCTGCTCCGGCGTCTGCAGTGCCGGCGCGGTGGACTGTGCACGGGTCCCATGGGCGAGAAGCAGCATCGCAACAGGCACGGCGGACACAAACAGTTTGCGGGGCATGATCGGGCTCCGGGGTAAAGGCTGGCACTGAAAACGGCGGAAAAACCACGCAGCGCGACAGGCGATGGAGCCACTCACGGCGTGAGGCTGTACTGCAGGTTCTCCACCGACATGAGGCTGCTGTTCGGCGCGGCGGGCGTGGAGGAGAGCGTGCCCACATGGTCTTTGAGCGTGTACGTGAAAGGCTTGTCGGTGAAGGGATCCGGCGGAAGCGGAAGCTCCATATCCGTGAGCTGCGCCGGCAGCGCCCCATGCGTCGCCGCGTGGGCACGAAGCGCTTCGACCGTTTGCAGCATGTCGAGAACCCGGTCGCTGTTGGCGTGGGTATACGCGGCGTGGGACATCGAGGGCAGCACCAGCCGCGCCAGCAGGTTGGTATCCAGACCGCCGGAACGCGAGAAGCGCGTCTCCGCCGCCGCCAGGGCGGGCAGCGCCTGCGCCGGCGGCAGGTTCAGGCACTTGAACGTTTCGTCCACCGCCTCATCAAACGACTGCGGAAAATATTTCCCCAGCACCGCCGCGACAGGCATCTTCTCCACCTCCGCGGCCGGCGTGCCACGATCGATCAGGTACTGCTTGGCGACCGGATACAGGATCAGCGCGTAACCGGAAGCGAGCGCCTGCTGCTTCCACGGCTCCAGGCCGCCGCCCTGCGCCCGATCGCCGCCATGGCTGAAAGTCTGCAGGCTGTTGGCGAAGATCCGCCAGGAATCGTTGCTGGTCACGCCCGCGCGCATCTGGCGGAATTCCGGCGAGGCGAAATAGGCCGCATCCTTCTCCGCGGCCACGGCGCGCGAGAAATCCGTCAGGTTCCGCGGCAGGTAGGCCAGCGGCCAGAACAGGTTCGGCGACCCCGGCGTGCCGATCCATTCCTCCACCTCGTGCGTCATCTGCCCGAGAATCGCCGTCGCCACCAGGTTCTGAATCAGCGTGTCGGACTGACCAAGGTGGTGCGCGAGCGCAAAGCCGGTCTGCAGCTTTTCATGCGCGGCGGCGAAATCCCGATGCTTCAGATCGACGCGGATGGCCACCGTGAGCACCGAGGCCAGGTTGCGCAGCGGCCCGAGCTGCGGATACAGCGCCGCGAACCCCTCGGTCCGCAGGTCCGTCTGCCAGTCCACATGGTCATAACGGGCCGCGGTGCGGAGCTGCCCGAGCGCCTTCGCATAACGATCGAGGATCGCCTTGGCGGCGGCTTCATTGAGCGAATCCAGCGGCGCTTCGTGCGCGGCGTCCAGCGCGTCGGGCTCGTCGGCGGGGCGATCCGTCGGAATCGCGGCGACGGCGCTCGCATACCCCAGGGCCGCGTTCCCGGCGCGGGTGTCGATGAAGCGCGGCAGCAACTGGTACCGAAGGTCCGGCGCGACCGGAGCGACCGCATGCAGCGTGATGGCGGTGGCGATCGGCTGCTTGGCATCGCGCGGATTACGCGGCGTCCAGGTGGTCTGCGCGTGCAGCGTCCCGGGCAGGGCAGCCAGGGCTAGCGCGAGTGCGACGGCGGCGGTTTTCATGAACGAAATCCTTTGGGCTGGGGAAACAGCGGGTGCAGCGTGTCCAACTCCGGCAACGCCCGGGCCGCCGGCGGACGCGAGCTGGGCGCCGGAAAGGCGACCAGCGGCGACTCGGACAGCCCGTCGACGCCATGCGCCACCAGCGCGTTGCGTTCGCGCAGCGCCGGCGAGGGGCTGAACGCCAGGAAGGACGCCAGCGGCGAAGTCGACGGCTGCGCAGCGGGCACAGGCGCCGGTGTCGGCGCGATGGCCAGCGCCGGAGCCGGGCCACGAACAGGCGGGGGCTGCGCGATGGACCGTTCCGCCATCGGCCGCGGCAGGAGGAGCAACGCGAGACACGCCGCGGCCGCGGCGCTGCTCAAGGCGGTGGAGAGCTGCCACCGGCGGGTGCGGCGCGCCGCGGCCGCCTGCGCCGCCGCGAAGCCGGCGTTGTACAAAAACGTCTCCCGCGGCAGCGCCGGCGCCACCGGTCGCAGCCCCGCCAGACGCGCTTCGAAGGCGTTCTCACTGGGATCCAGCGGCGGCACGTTCTCGTTTTCCATGGCACGCTCCGGAAAAAGCAGGCTCTGAAGAAAAGACGACAGCCAGGGCGGCATTTCCAGAAAAATCGCTTAAAGAATAAAAGTGAAAAAGAGTAAAAGCTTAAAAGCAGGATTCGCATCCGCCCCCGCGAGCTCATTGGCAGGCGCGACTTCCCCCGTTCCCCTTTCACGCTTTTATCCTTTTTAACTTTTATTCTTCAACTTTCCCTCCACCGCCCAATGCGCCTTCAGCGTCCGCAGGGCCCCCTGGTACTGCGCGAACACCGACGACACCGGCAGGTTCGTCAGCGCGGCAATCTCCGGAAAAGTCGACCCCGTCCACAGCCGCAGCGTGACAATCTCACGCTGCAGCGCCGGCAACCTTTGCAGCGCCGCGCGCAGGTCGTCAGGCGCCGGACCATCGTCCGCCGGCGCGGCGAACAGCGGCTGGCGCTCCAGCGCCGCTGCCGTGTCCCGGGCCTTCCGCCGCCGCTCGCTCTTGAGCGCATCCAGCGCCGCATGCTTCAACGTCGCCAGCAGCCACGCCCGCGGGTTCTCCGGCGTCTGCTGCTGCGCGGCCAGCTTCAGAAACACCTCCTGCACCAGGTCCTCCGCGCCGCCCGCATCCACAAAATGCCGCGCATAGAGCAGCAGCGCCGGTGCGTGGCCGTCGAACAGGTGCGCCAAAAGGGTGGCCGTCGGTGCGGGCATGGGGCCTCGGGTTGAACGTCTGTAGGATAGACGACGCCGCCAGACGATAATTCAAAAGCCCCCCGCGAAATCCACAAGCCTCAAACCGCACGGTGCATCCCGGCGCTCCCGGCCCCCGGCGGCTAAGATGACCGGGAGCAACATCGTGATTGCTGGCGAGGTGCTTGCGTGAACATCGTGGTGAAACGGCTGGACGTGACCCGCATCGGCGAGCTTGCCGCCGACGGCGAACAGGCCCAGTGGCTGCGCGAAGTCGACGGCCGCTACGCGCCCCCGGGCGGCTCCTTTCTCGTCGCCGCCGACTGGGGCGACGCCGGCGGGGCGATCACCATCGCCGCCACCGGGGGCTTCCGCCGGGTGAACAACGACGTCTGCGAGGTCGGCCGCCTGGTGGTCAAAGAGGCCTTCCAGGGCCACGGGCTCGGCAAACTCATGATGCAGGCGCTCACCGACCAGGCCCGCGCCGCCGGCTACACCCGCATGCGCGCCGAAGCCCCCGCCGACGTGCCCGACCTCGTCGCCTTTTACAAGCGCCAGGGATTCCACGAGGTGGGGGCCTTCCGCATCGCCACCCTCGAGGAACTCGAAGGCCGCGTCTTTCTTGAACGGCCGCTGGCGTGAGACGCTCTGCCTGCGCCATCCCCCCGCTGCGTCTCACAACCACCGCCGGCATCGCGCCGCCTCGTCATCCCGCCGCGCATCCCTCCCCGCGACACAGGCTAGAATGACGCCATGGAACCCTTGCGTCCATTGCCCTGGGACTGGTTCGACTTCGCCGAGACCCCGCGCGATCCGCCCGCCGGCGGCGTGCCCGCGATCGACAGCGTCGAGGATGGCGGCGGCACGCGCGTGTGGCGCCTGCGCGTCGGACGACGCACCCTGCTCGCCAGGATCCTCCGCCGCGCCGCTCCCGCCCGCGCCCAGCGCCAGCCCCTCGTGCTCCTCCACGGCATGGGCCTCACCGTCGCCACCTTCTGGGGCGTCGCCCCCTACCTGCTCGAAACCCACGACCTCGTCATGCTCGATTACTCCGGCCTCGCCTGCGCCCCGGCCGGCATGCCCGCCCGCGATGCCGGCTGGAGCGGCCCCATCGACGTCCGGGCCCTCGTCGCCGGCGTCTTTGGCGCCATGAACGCCTTGAAAATCCCGCGCGCGGATTTTGCCGGCAACAGCCTCGGCGGAGGCATGTGCCTCGTGGCCGCCCTCGAACAGCCGCCACGCGTCGGCCGCATCGTCCTGGCCAACCCCGCCTGCTACCCGCAAACCCTGCCCCGCATGTACCGCTGGGTCCGCATCCCCCTGCTGGGCGAAATCCTCATGACCCTCACCCGCCCCGAAAAGCTCATCGGCGGTGTCGAGTACATCGGCTATGTCGACAAGACCCGCTTCCACGCCAGCTTGCGCAGCCGCTATGTCCAGAATATGTCCGTCCGCACCAACCGCTTGCGGCTCATGCAGTTGATCCGCTCCCTGCCCGGCCATCCGCGGGATGCCGCCGTCGCCATCCATGTCCCGCGCCTCGGCGAAATCGAGAGCCCGGTCATGATCAGTTGGGGGCAGCAGGACCCGCTCCTCGTGGCTGACGCCGGCGAACGGCTGGCCCGCGATCTCAAGCACGCTGCCTTCATCAACTACCCGGACCTCGCGCACATGCCCCACGAGGAGGCGCCGGAACGCATCGGTCCGGCCTGGGCGGATTTTCTCAACCGCGATGCCCATCACTAAGTGCCGCCGCGGTCCAGTCTGCATGGCGGATGTGAATCGATGCCTTTCGGGTCCTTGACCATGCTCGCCAGCGCCAACCC
>JBEHXY010000109.1:0-10028 GCA_048498455.1 Planctomycetota bacterium
CGCGGGGGCATAGCGCCGCAGCGCCTGCGCAAAACCTGCCAGCTGCCCGGAAGCGTCGATGGCGCGGGCATAGCTGCTGCGCGGAAAGAAGCCGAAGGCCTCGGAATCCCCGGCGGTCAATTCGAGCGAAAAGAGCATCAGCGGCGGCCGGGCCCCGATGGCCGTGCGGATGTCGGGCCAGGAACGCAGCGCATCGCGCTGCCGGGAGAGCCGCTGCAGATCATCGGCAAACACCGGGGCGAGCGTGCGGGCGGCGGCGATCACGCGGTCCCTCTCGGCCGCTCCCATGGTCACCCGGCCGGCCAGCGCCGCCGATGCCGCCAGCAGCCCGCGCTTCTCCTCTTCCAACCGCAGGATCGTGGTCGACGGCCCGCCCGGCGCGCTGTCCGCCGCGACCCGCTCCGCCTCCAGCTGGTCCTCCACCCGGGACGATTCACGCACCAGGCCATCGGCGACGGCATCCTGCACCAGCGCCGTGTGCAGGGCCTCGAAATCTCCCGCGGCCACCCTGGCGAGCCCACCGGAAAGGACGTCGGCATCGGCGACGCGGGCTTCAGCGCGGGCGAGCTGCGCGGTGAGCAGCGCCGTCTGCCGCGACGCGTTGGGGATGCGTCCGAGCAGTTCCAGCAGCGAGCGCGTGCCCCGCAGGTTCCATTCATCGCCGGAGGTGAAGGCGAGCAGCACCGACGCGTGCTCGGGGGCTGCGGCGATTTGCCCGGCAAGGTCCAGCAGCACCGCCGCGTTGGCGGCCTGCGTGGCACCGGGCGCCCGCGTGAGCACCTGGGAAGCCGCATCGTAGCGCGCCTGCACCACGATCAGCGCGTCCGACCAGCGGGCATTGTTCGCCGGCCCAGGCGCGGATTGCCGGCCGGGAATCAGGCAGAGCACGTTCTGCAGCGTCTGCTCGCGCCAGCGCGCCCGCAGGTCGATCCGCAGCGCGGGCACGGCGCCCGCGCGGAGCGCCGCCACCGCAGCGGCATCGTCGCAGTAAAACCGCGGCAGTCCCATCGGGACGCTCGTGAACTTGTCGAGAAAGCGGGCATTGGGCGTGTCGGCGTCGCCCAGAAAAATCACGCCCCGCGCCCCCAGCGACGCCGCCTGCTGCCATGCCGTGGGCGAGGAGTCCGCCTCCAGTGCCACGAGATGCCGCGCGATGTCGCGGCCGCGCAGTTCCTCCAACGTGCCCTTCCCCGCATAGGTCAACGGCAGCGGCGCATTGTCGATGGCGGCGATCTGCAACCCTGCGGGCGTCAGCGGTGCCAGCGGAATTTCGCCCGGCGCTCCCCCACCGACAATTGTCGCCGTGCACCGCTCGACCATCGGCAGCGGCAGCAGAAAGGATTGGCGGAAGGTCGTGGCCCCGCGGATTTTCCCCAGGCGGGCCGTCAGGTAATCCGCCGCCGCGCCGGCCGCCGGCGTGCCCGCGGAGCGATCCCCCGACCGGGTCAGCGCCGCAATGTCCGCCTGCAGCGTTCCCTGCACCCCTTGCCCGCGGGCGCAGCGCAGCCCCCCATACATCAGCAGCAGAATCGCAAGCAGCAGGCAGGCGGTGCGCGGCATTCCTCACCCCGGGACGGCTTCTCGCGGCGAGTGTAGCCGGTGCCTGCGCCAATTGCAGCACGCCCACGGCCGGGGCGCATGAAAAACCCACGGCAACCGCGGCTCAACATGAACCGCCATCGCCGTGGGTTTTCGATCGCTGCAACCGCGCGACGCGGCGCTTTACTCCAGGTGGATCGTCCCCCCGAAATCTTTGAAGCGCACCTTGTTGGTCGCCATCTCCCAGGTCAGCAGGGTCGTGTGGATCATCTCCTTGTCCGGCTCGATGAAGGTGGCCGGCGATCCGTCCGTCCCGGTCGCGGTCGCAATGTGCGTGTTGTTGTCGTACGTCAGCGCGTCCGCCCGCAGTTCCTGCTTGGTGTCCATCGTGAGGGTCGCCCCGTGATCCGCGCGCACCAGGTCCAGCTGCTGGTTGCCATCGTTGCCGATGCCCACCGGGCTCTCCACGCTGGTCGCCCCCGCCGGGTTCTTTGCCTGCGACAACTTCGCCAGCAGGTGCTCCGTCCTCAGCTCCACGCGCGAGCCTGTTCCCGCCTTGGTGCCCGTGATCATGATCGCCTTCTTCGGCGAGTGCACCATGTGCACCTGCTTGGAAAAATCGACCGTGTTCTCCCGCTGGTCATACACCAGCTGCCCCGTCCATTCGAAGGCCGTCTGCCCCCGTCCCGCGCCGGCGCCCGCGCCGCCGTTGGGACCCGCGTCTTTTTCCGGCCGATAGTCTTCCAGCGACATCTTCCCCGGCACCGGAATCGTCAGCCGGTGCGTGCTGTCGTCATACACCAGCCGCTCGGTGGTCAGAAACATCCGCGTCAGCGGGGTGTTGTCCGGTCCCATCTGCCCGCCCGTGGCCACCACCTTGCCGTCCGCCGTAATGGTGTCCAGCGCCAGCTCCCCGGATCCCGTCAAACTCGCCGTCATGTCTTGGCCCGCCCCCTGCCCCTTCACGTTTTTCAGCTTCACCGCGAGGCTGTTGGCGGTCAGCGTGCTGTTGTCGGAGGCCTTCGCCGCCACCATCCGCGCCACCGCATCGCCATCAAACTTCGCCAGCAGCGCGTCGCTGTCGAAGGTCATGCTCTTGGACCAGGTCACCTGCATCGGGGTCGCCTGCTTGCGGTCCTTGTTCGCCGGCAGCGTGAACAGGAATTCCCCCGCCCCCGGAATATGGAACGTCTTTTTGTTCTGATCCAGCTCAATGCTCGGACCGGTCAGCGTGTTCTCGGCAAAGGTCACCTTTGCCGGCACGCCCGCGCCGCCGATCAGCGTCGCCCGGTTCGTGCCCGGCAGCGCGTCCAGCGACTGCGCCGTGGCCGTGATCAGGTGCGATGCATAATTTTCCAGTTCCACCTTGATGCCCGCTATGCCGCCGGCGGGTGCAGTCGCCGCCCCCGATTCCCCGCCATTGGCAACGAACCGCGTCGCCTCGTAGTCGCCCATTCCCATCGCCCCGGCAACGGCGTCGTCCTTCGTCTCGCCGCCGCCCTTCACCTCGCCGCTCCTGGCGTTGGGCGACAGGGTGATGTCCAGGTGGGGTGCGTAAATCGTCTGCTTGCCCAGCGGCTTCTGCAGCTTGCCCGCATCGGCGCTGGCCGTCTCGCTCTTGTCGTTGCGATAACTCCACGCCGCCACATCCCCATCCACCAGCAGCTTCGAGGGCACCGGCACACCCGACGCCGAGGGCGCCGTCAACAGCTCCAGCCGCTGCCCCGTCAGCCCCTCCGGCTCGCGATTCTGGTCGCGGCCCGCCACCGCGGGATTGGTCGCCGCCGCCTTCTCGTTGCGGAACGACTTCACATTCACATTGCCGGTCGCCAGCAGATGCTCGATCGCCTGCGGGTTCGCGGGATCATTCGTGTTGGCCACCAGCACATCCAGCGTGTCGCTGCCAAGCTGGAACGTCGGATCGTCGATCCGCGCCATGCCCGTGAGCAGCGCCCGCCGCACCGCCGGCACCAGGTTGTTTTTCCCGCCCTTGCCCGCCTTCTTCGGATCGGGCTGGTCCACCAGGTCCAGATCCAGCATCCGCGACCAGGAAATCACCAGCGGCTTGGCCGACGCCGACGCCGTCCGACGCAGAATCGTCTGCGGCACTTCCAGCTTGCCCGGCCCCGCCAGCTTCAAATGATTCGAATCCCGCACGAACGACAGCCCCATGCACGTCGCCGTCCCCTTCGCGCTGTCCGCCAGCTTCACATACCCCACTTCCCCCGGCTCGATCTCCACCCGCTTTTCGCCGGCATGCAGCCACAACCGCCCCGCCGTCACCAGCCGCGTCGCATCGTGAATCTCCACCGGCCGCTCCGCCGTGCCCACCGCCTCCAGCGCCTTGTCCTTGGCTCCCGAAAGCTGCAGGTCGTCGGCGCCCGTCGGCCGCATCTCCATCGGCCCCGTCCAGGTGACCACCAGGTCCTCGGCCTTGGGCGCCGGCAGCGGCATGGTCGTGGCCACCGCTTCCGCCGGCTGCGTGCCCGGCGTCGCCGCTTCCGTCGTCGCCACGTCCCCGCTGCCCGTTCCCGCCGCCGGCGCCTTCGCCGGCGCCTTGTCCCCCTGCGCCATCTCGTTGGCCGCGGCCATGAACAGCACGTACAACCGGTCGCTCGTGAGCGTCCGGTTGCCCAGCGCCGCGGTCACGTTCTGCCCGAACGACAGCTTGTAGGCCGTCGGAATCTTGCTGGCCTTGGTCAGGCTCGCCGCAAACGACTGCGTCGAAGGCGCCGTCGCCGCACCCTGCGCTCCCCCGGCTGTGGGCACGCCGGCCGTCGCCAGCCCCGTCGCCCCGGCGGCTTCGATCGCCGGCGCCGTCGCTGCCGTGGTGGCGTCCCCCAGGGACAGCGATTCGGGATCCAGATCTTTCACGATGATCTTGTTGCCGCGCTCGATGCGGAAATACTCCAGCCGCTGCTGGTCGGGGTTGAACGCGATCGTCAGGTCTTCGCCATCGAACATCACCTGGTTCGACCGCACGTTGATCTCGCCGGCGCTCGAAAGCACCCGCTGCACGTTGTCGAATTCCAGGTCCTTGGAGAGCTTCACCGAGATCGTCCCCGCCTTGGCCGCGGCGCTGTCATCGTCCTGCGGGCCAAACGTGATCGTCACATCGCCCGACAGCCGCCCGCCGCGCGGGATGAACTGCGTCTTTCTGCCCGTCACGCTCTGGTCGATCGCCACCGTCCCGGTCTTGGCATGCACCGTGATCAGCCGCCCGTCCGACGTGTAATACCGCGCCGCCGGCTCGGTCATCGTGAACTGCCCCGGCAACGTGACCCCCTCGGGCGTCGTCGCCGGATCCACCTTCTTGGCGCTCAGAACGTATTCCAGTTCCCCCGTCGGCCGCCGCGATTCATACGTCTTGGGACGGTCATCCCCCGACGTGCTCACCGGCACGATCTCCTCGGGCTTGTTGTTCCCAAGGAACTTCGCCCCCGTCATGTGCTGATAGGTAAACAGGGCGCCGCCGGCCAGCAGCAGGCCCAGGATAAACAGTGCGATGCGTTTGAGCATAGACCCGAAAGTGTAACGAGTTCACCATCGCCGGAACAAGCCGCAGCCCCGGGATTCCCCGGCTCCGGCCCGGCCTCTCAGCAGCCGCCAGGCAATCCCCCGCTTAGACAGCCCGGCAGCGCTGCGGTTTGCCGAAATCGACAGGCAAAATTCGCCTCGTCGCAAATGCTGCAACACCTGGCGCTATTCCCGCCGCCAGCCCCTCCCCGGCTCCTCCCTCGCCCGCTCACCTGTACCGTTCCAGCACCTGCTCCCACAACCCCATCTCCTTGCACAGGTACTCAATCGCATCCCGCACCGCCCCATACCCGCCCGGGTATTTCGTCACATACTTCGCCACCGCCCGCACCTCCTCCACCGCATCCGCCACCGCAATGGGCGCCGCCACCCGCCGCATCACCGGCAGGTCCGGCAAATCATCCCCCACATACGCCACCTGCGCATCCGACACCCCCAGTTCATCCTTCACCTGCTCATAGGCCTCCACCTTGTTCCCCACGTTCTGATACACGTGGCGGATCCCCAGTTCCTCCGCCCGGTGGTTCACCACCTCCGATTCCTTGCCGGTGATGATCGCCACATCCTTCCCCAGCCGCCGCCACAACACCACCCCCGCCCCGTCGCGCACGTGAAACCGCTTGATCTGCTGCCCCGCATCGTCGCGGATGATCCCCCCATCCGTCAGCACGCCATCGACATCCAGGATCAGCAATTGAACGTTGGAAACCGACATGAGCACTCCGCCTCAGAAACCACGGGTCAGCCCCCGCCCGGTCAGACCCCGCATTGTGGCAGCCGGCCCAAAAAATGCAACGCCCGCCCCCCGTTTCGTCATTCCCTCATTCGTCATTCAAATTTCATTTCGTCATTCATGCTTCGTCATTCGTCATTCTTCCGCCCCCGCACCACCATCGCCGCCAGCAGCGCCGTCCCCCCGCCGATCGCCGTCTCGTAAATCCGCACCAGCAGTATCCGCAGCGTCCACTCCCCCAGCGCCGAAAACAGGAAGGCCACATACAGCGTGATAAAAAAGGTCATCAGCGGATAGGACGCATTGCGGAAATAGACCGCGAGGTACACAAACACAAACATCAGCCCCAGCGTCACGTGCGGCAGATTCGCCGTCGGCAGATGCAGCGCGACCGCCATCACGCACCCCAGCACCGTCATCGCCACCCGCTGCCCCGCCTTCTTCGCGCTCTCCCGCCACGTCTCCGCCACCAGCACCACCGCCGTCAAAATCGCCCAGTACGCCCGCGGCAGCATGAACAAATACGCGATCGTCACCGCCAGCAGCGCCGCCAGTGCCGTCCGCGCCCCCGTGCGCGTCCCGGGCTTCACCCCCGGGTCCGGCATCTCGTGCGTATACCCGACGAAAAAATACATTCCGAACGCAACCACAAATCCCACCGCCACCCCGGCCATCTCCCCCCACGCCCGCCCCAGTCCCCCCGGCAACCCCGTCGTCAGCACACAAAACGTAAACAGAAACAACGGGAACCCATTGTGATGCTCCAGCCGCCGCCGCACCTCCACCACCCCATACGCCACCGCCACCAGCAGCCCATACTTCACCGGCGCGTAGCCCGAGAGCACCGGCCCGATGCACGCCTCCGCCAGCAGCGCCAGCCCCGACCACGCCATGCAGCGCTGCTGATAGCGCCGCGGTCCCGCATCCACGCACTGCATCAGGAACGCCGCCGCCACCCCCGCCATCAGCCGCGTCTGCACATCGCTCCAGGCAAACAGCAGCGTCGCCAGCACCACCGCCGCCGTCGTCTTGAGGGCGTGCCGCGACCGCCGGTTCCGCGCCTGGCTCCGCGGCAGCGATCGATAAATCGACGAGCGCACCTCCCTCGCCACTCCCCGCGGTCCCCGAAAGCTCGTCAGTGAAAAGCCCGTCATACCCCGCTCAGCTTGCCGCACCACGCACAAGCCTCTCCCCGTGCAACCCCGATGCCACCGCCTACTCCACGATGCGCAGCCGTACCAGGTCCTGTACGTCGATGATCCCCACCGCCGTGCCCGCATCGTCCACCACAGGCAGCTCATCAATCCGGTACTTGTTCAACACCGCCAGCGCTTCCGAAGCCAGCGCCTCCTTATGGATGCGCTTCGGATCGCGCGTCATCAGCGAACCCATCGGCCGGTCCAAAAGCTCCGCCGCCGAGCTGTTCCGCAGGTGCCGCCGCAAATCCCCATCCGTGAACACCCCGCTGAGTTTCCCCGCCCCATCCACCACCACCACCGCCCCCGCGCGCCGCCCCGTCTGCGGATCCTTCGCCAGCACCTCCCGCAAGCGCATGGCCTCCCCCACAGGCGAAAAATTCTCTCCCGCCCGAAATTCCATTACCTGCCCGACTTTGAGCAGCTTCCGTCCAAGGCTTCCGCCCGGATGAAACGCCGCAAACTCCTCCCGCGAAAAATTCCGCAGGCTCATCACCCCCAGCACCAGCGCATCGCCCACCGCCGAGATGCAGTTCACACTCGTCGTCGGCGCCAGCCCATGCGGACACACCTCTTCGATCCGCCCGAGCTCCACCGTCACATCCGACAGCCGCCCCAGCGTCGAGCTCTTCGTCGACGTGATCGCCACCACCGGCACCCCCTGCCGCTTCAGATGATCCAGCAGCCGCACCACCTCGTCGGTTTCCCCCGAGTACGACAGCAGCAGCGCTGCGTCGTGCCGCCGCACCCGCCCCAAGTCCCCATGCAGCGCCTCCACCGGATGCAGAAAATGCGACGGCGTCCCCGTCGATGCAAACGACGCCGAGATCCGCTGCCCCACCAACCCCGACTTGCCGATCCCCGAGATCACCACCGTCCCCCCGCCTCCATCCCCCTCGCGCGTCCGCTCATGAAGCATCGCAATCGCCCGCGCCACCTCCCCATTCAACCCCTCCCCCACCGCCGCAATCGAAGCCGCCTCCGACCGCAAAACCTCCCGCGCCCCCGCCAGCAGTTCCTCATGCAACCCATCCGCCATCAACCAAACCCCAAAAAACAAAAAATGAAAAACCCCACCGCCCCGTCTATTTCGTGTCTTTCGTGGCCATTCACGCCGTCGTCGTCATCAGCAATCTCAGTTCACGGAAGGATCCGGCGGAATCAGCCGCGGATCAATCGCCGGAACCACCGTCTTCCGCACATGCCGCACCAGCTGCTCCCACAACGCCGGCGGCGTCGACAACACATGCTCCGGCTCGATCAGCGCCACGTGCCACGCCCCCTCCGCCAGTTCGCTCTCCAGCTGCAACGCCGTCCACCCTGCGTACCCCACGAAAAATTTCATCGGCTCCAGGTCCTCCGCCACCAGCCCCTTCACCGCGTCCGCATCCGACGACAGATAAATCTCCGGCAACACCTCGATCTGCCCCCGCGCCGCATCATGATGAATCACCATCAGCGGCCCCTCGCACGGTCCCCCTTGAAACAGCGGATCCTCATTCGCATACGGCACGCTCGACACCTGCGTCCACGCATCCCCCACGCTCGTCTCCAGCGGCCGATTCAGCACCAGCCCCATCGCCCCCTTCGGGTCGTGCTGCACGATCAGCACCACCGCCCGCGCAAAATTCGGGTCCAGCAACTGCGGCGATGCGACCAACACCTTGCCCACCAACGGCGAATCCATGACACACCAACGAGACGAAATCCTCCCCTTATGATACCACAGAAAACCCCCGCCGCCCGCCCTCCTCCCGCCGCGCACGACGTCGCTTGTCCAACTCGTCCGCCCACAAACACAGCCCAACCCCCACCGTCCACGAGGGCACAAAATCCGCCAGCTCCCGCGGCGCTGTGTGCGTCACCACCACGTCGTCCGCCAGCCCCGGGGCCGACGCGATTTCCTCCCGTCCCTTGAAAAACGGTTCATAATCCACCGCCCCGTCCACCCCGCGACCTGCCGCAATCGCCCGCGCCTCGTACGCCTCGTACTCCCGCTGATACGCCTGCCCCCACGCCAATTCCGCCCGATGCCGCGCCCGCGCCTCCGCCTCCCACGCAGCGCCATCACTCGCTTCCGCTCGCGCCAGGACCTCCTGCCGCCGCAGGCAGTAGTTCACCATCCGCTTCGCCACGTCCGGCTCCCGCGAAAAGCCAGCCCCCTCCTCGCCCGCCAGTTCCAGCGCCCGCTCATAGCCATTCCACGCAATCTCCCACTGCCCCGCATCCTCCATCAACTTCGCCAGCGCCAGCGCAAAATGCGCGTTGGGACCGCCGCCCATCGTCCACATCCCGATCACCCCCAGCACCGGCTCATCAAACCGCGCCCCCATGGGATCCTCCAACCCCACCTTTGACGCCCACTCATAGTTGAAATTCACCCGCTCAATACCTTGCCGCAGCCTTGCGCGCTGTTCGTCGGTCAGTTCATTGTCCGGCACCAGCCGCACGCCCCACCAGCGGGCCCCTTGCCGCCGCAGCGCCCGCTCCTCCATGTTCGTCCCCGTGATCGTGCTCCGCAGCAGCCACTCGGGATCCTCCAGCACCAGCAGAAAATGCCGCACCGCCAGCGCCTGCCACCGCTCCCTCCCGAAATGGGCCCCCGGGTTCAACCGCATCGCCGTCTCAATATGTCCCAGCCCCTCCTTAAGCGCCGCGCGCGCCGCCTCATCCCCGCCCATCGCCTGCGCAAACGCCCCATGAATCAGCGCCGTCCCCACATTCGCCTCCGCCGAATACCGCTCCCCCGTCGCTCCCTCCCTCCCCAACAGCCGCAGCTTCCGCCGCATCACCGCCACCGCTTCCTGCTCCTCATGCAACCGCACCAGCCCCACCGCCAGGTCATCCATCGCCCCTAGCACGCTCGCCCCCGGCACCACCCCCGGCACTTCCTCATACCCCGTCACCACCGCCCGCGCCGCCCGCACCCGCTCCCGATTCCACGCCTCCCCATGCACCAGGTACCGCTCGTGCAGCACATCATGCACCATCGCCATCCGCAGCGCCGTCCCGCCCGGCATTTT
>JBEHXY010000110.1:0-10005 GCA_048498455.1 Planctomycetota bacterium
GGCGGCGAAGGTGGGGGATTTGAAGCCGGCGGATGTGAAGGAGCTGGTGCTGGACAATGGGGTGTTGAAGTTGACGTTTGGGAAGGATGTGAATGGGGATTTTTCGGCGACGTCGGTGATTGCGCATGGGAAGGAGCTGGGGCACAATCTGCATGGGGTGGAGCCGCGGGATGTGGATGCGAAGCGGACGTTTTACCTGGATTCGAATGCGGGGCGCGGGCATCTGGAGACGGACACGGTTCGGATTTTGAAGAACACGCCGGAGCTGGCGCATTTTGCGGTGGTGGACAACCGGGCGCTGCACCTGGAGCATCATTTTGTGATGCTGAAGGGGGAGAGCGGGGTGCATCCTTATGTCATCATCAAGACGGCGCAGGGGGGGAATGGTGGCGGGGAGATGCGGACGATGTATCGTTTCGACATGGATATTCTGGACTGGGCGTGGACGCCGGAGCGGACGGGGCATCAGCCGAAGTATGCGGTTTTGCAGGGGATTTCGGAGCGGGGGAACATGGGGGATGAGACGTGGCGGCTGGCGGATGGGACGGTTTATCAGAAGTATGATTATTCGCTGTATTATTCGGAAGCGCCGATGTGGGGACATTACGGGCATGGGTATGGGGTGTTTTTCATTCCGACGAGCACGGAGAGTTATGCGGGCGGGCCGCTGCGGCAGGAGCTGGCGGTGCACCAGGATGCACTGATTTTGAACTATATCGGGGGCGGGCATTACAGCGGCGGGGGGACGGCGGCGGGGCGGAATGGGGAAAAGATTCATGGGCCGTGGTATTTGTATTTCAACACGGGGGATTCGAACGAGGCGATCATCGCGGATGCAAAGAAGACGGCGGTGGCGGAGAAGGCGAAGTGGCCCTATTCGTGGGTGGAGGAGGAGACGTATCCGGTGAAGCGGACGACGGTGACGGGGACGATCAAGATTTCGCACGATCGGTCGGCGGCGGGTGCGTATGTGATTCTGGGGCAGCCGGGCGGGAATGGGGGCGGCGGCGGGCGCGGGGGCAGGGGTGGCGGCGGCGGGCAGGGGGCGGTGGTGGATCGGGCGGCGGCGATTTACACGCAGGCCGGCGACTATATTTTTTATGTGAAGGCGGATGAGAACGGGAAGTTTTCATTGAAAGGGGTTCGGCCGGGGACGTACACATTGTATGCGTGGCAGACGCAGGGGCCGATCACGCAGAGCCTGGCGAAGGATGGGGTGGAGGTGAAGGGGGAGACGCTGGATCTGGGGGATGTGGCGTGGGATGCGCCGTATCATCCGAATTTGCTAATGCAGATTGGGAAGGCGGATCGGATGGCGGGGGAATTCAAGTTCGGCAGTTCGCCGCGGACGAACCAGTGGATGAACGAGGTGCCGGCGGATTTGACGTTTACGGTGGGCAAGAGCAAGGAGTCGGAGGACTGGTATTACGCGCAGAAGACGGGGACGTGGACGGTGAAGTTCAACGTGAACAAGCCGGTGGCGGGGAACGCGTATCTCACGGTGGCGGTGGCGGGGGGCGGGGCCAACGTGACGGCGGCGGTGAATGGGACGGAGGTGGGGAGTTTGTCGTATGGGGATGACGCGAGCGTGCGGCGTGCGGCGAACCGGAGCGGGCGGTATGGTCGGAACGAGTTTGTGTTTCCGGGCAGCGCGTTGAAGGTGGGGGAGAACGTGCTGACGTTGAAGGCGAACGGGGCGGGGATCATGTACGACACGATCGTGCTGGAGGGGGATTGAGGGCGTCGGCCGGAGCGATCAGGCGGGGTTGATGGTGACGCAGACGGCGGGGCTGCGGGTGATGAGCTCGCTGTCGAGGCGGCGGAGGGTGGCGATGCGGTGACCGCGGCCGGTGATGACCTTGTGCTGCGCGTTGCCGGCCTGGTTGGCCTCACGGAGTGCGGCGAGGAAGGGTTTGTCGAAATTGCGGGCGGTGATTTCCTGGGAGAAGGCGGCGTTGGCGGCGATGACGCGGCCATCGACGGCGAGGATGGCGACGGGTTCGGAGAGGGCGGAGACGGCCTGGTCGAGGAGCGTCCGGGCGGCATCGGCGATGATGGATTCGTCGTGTTCCTCGCGGTGCTGGGGGTCGATGTCGACGAGGGAGAGGACGGCGCCGTCGATTCGGTTGTCGGCGTTTTTGTAGGGGCGGATGCGGAGGGTGTAGGCGCCGTCCTTGCGGTCGCGGACCTCGCATTCGCGGGTGGTGACGGAGTCGATGACGTCGGCGATGAGGTTTTCGAGGTCGGGGACGTTGATGTTGGGCTTGATGTCGCCGATGGGGCGGCCGATGTCGGTGGGGATGAGGTTGAGGACTTTTTCGGCGGCGGGGGTGAAGCGGCGGATGCGGAGATCGGCGGTGACCATGACGATGGCGATCTGGACGGAGCCGAGGAGATTGACGACGTCGGAGTTCATGCGGGAGAGCTCGTCGTTGCGGGCGTGGAGTTCCTCGTTGACGGTGTTGAGCTCTTCGTTGGTGGACTGGAGTTCTTCCTTGGCGGTGTCGAGTTCCTCGTTGGTGGACTGGAGTTCCTCGTTGGCGGAGAGGACTTCCTCGTGGGCGGACTGGAGTTCCTCGTTGGAGGCTTCGAGGTCGTGGATGATGGACTGGAGGTATTCGCGGCTGGCTTCGAGCTCGGCCTGGAGGCGGGTGGCGCGGTCGTTGGATTCATCATCGGCGGCGCGTTTGGCGGCGCGTTTTGCGGCGCTGGCGGCGGCCTTGCCACGGGGCGCGGGGAGGGCAGGGGTGTGGTCCGCGGCGGTCTGCTGGAAGGTGACGAGGAAGTGGGAGGCATCATCGCTGGAGATGATGGGGATGACTTCGAGGTCGACGGTGGAGAAGCCGCCGTTGGTTTTGACGCGGAGGCCCGTTTTGCGGGCGGCGGCGCGTTTTTTCTGGGCTTCGGAGATGGTGGAGCGGAGGCCGTAGAGGAGGCCTTCGCGGGCCATCTTGAGGATGTTGAGGGAGGCATCGCCGGGGGCGGGCTCGAGGAACCTGCCGGTCTGGCCGTGGAAGTGGATGATTTTCATATCGCCGTCGATGACGACGCCGGGGGGGCTGTAGCGGGTGAGGAGGAGGCGGTCGGCGCTGCTCTGGACGGTGGAGGGTCCGCGTCCGCGGGAACCGGCGCGGCGGGCGGGCCCGGGGGCATGGGCGCGTGAGCCATCGGTATCGAAGGCGAGATCGTCGCGGTGGTCGGTCATTTTCTTGGCGTAGAGCTTGTGCTTTTTATCGAGGACGAGGAAGAGGTCGGACTGGGGTCCGATGGTTTCGGCGTTGCCGAGCATGAGGAAGCCGAGGGGTTTAAGGGCGTAGTGGAAGGTGGACATGATTTTGCGCTGGAGGGTGAGGTCGAGGTAGATGAGGACGTTGCGGCAGAGGATGAGGTCGAGCTTGGAGAAGGGGGGATCGCGGACGAGGTCCTGGCGGGCGAAGACGCAGCTGTCGCGGACGGTCTTGGCGATGCGGTAATGGCCGTCGGTGCGGGTGAAGAAGCGGCGGAGGCGTTCGGGGGAGACGTCGGCGGCGATGGATTCGTTGTAGAGTCCGGCGCGTCCATGTTCGACGGCCTCGTGGGAGATGTCGGTGGCGAAGACCTGGAAGGGGTTAGAGGCGGCGTCATCGCCGAGGAATTCGAGCATGGAGATGGCGACGGAGTAGGCTTCCTCGCAGGTGGAGCAGCCGGGGACCCAGATGCGGATGGGGCCGACGCCGCGGTGGGCTTCGACGATGCGGGGGATGATGGTTTCGGAGAGGGCCTTGAAGGAATCGGGGTCGCGGAAGAAGCGGGTGACGTGGATGAGGATGTCGCCGTGGAGGGCCTCGACTTCCTTGGGGTTTTCCTGGAGGTGTTTGACGTAGGTTTCGAGGCTGTCGATTTTGCGGAGGAGCATGCGGCGGTGCATGCGGCGGCGGATGGTGGGGAGTTTGTAGTGGGAGAAGTCGACGCCGGTGGCGGTGCGGAGGAGGCCAAAGATGCGGGAGATGTGCTCGCTGGGGGAGCGTCGGGAGGCGCCTTTGCCGAGGGCGATGGCGCTCTGGGCGAGAGCGGCGAGTTCGCTGGGAAGGCCGGCGAGGGGGGCGATGATGTCGACGGCATCGGTGGAGACCGCGGCGCGGGGAAGGGTGTCGGGGCGGGCTTCGCGGGGGTCCTGGGCGAGGGTGATGCCGCTGCCGGCCTTGATTTCCTCGATGCCGAGGACGCCGTCGGTGGTTTCGCCGCCGAGGACGAGGGCGATGGCCTGGGACTGGGCGTATTGGGCGAGTCCCTGGAGGAAGGCATCGGCGGCGCCGACGGTATCGGGGTCGCCGTGACGGGTGGCGGTGATGCGGCCGTTGGCGAAGTGGATAGTGCTGGCGGCGGGGACGCGGTAGATCTTGCCGGGTTCAAGGGGGACCTGTCCGGTGACGGCGACGTTGGGGAGGGCGAAGATGGAGGAGGCGGGGGAAGGGGGCGGTGCATCGGCGGACATGACGATGAAGGCCATGGGGGAGTTGGCGGGGAGGGCGGCGAGGAGGCGTTCGGCATCCTGTGCGGCGCCGGGTCCGGCGACGATGCCGACGATGGGGAAGGCGATGAGGGAGTCGTCGAGGGAGGGATCGGGTGGGGGCGGGGGCAGGGGTCGCGCCGGGGCGGCAGCTTTTTTTTGGGGGGTTTTTGCGGGGGCGGTTTTCTTGGGCATGGGGAGGTGTTGCCTTCTGGATGACATGGCGGAGGTGGAACGAGCCGGCGGCGTTTAACGGCGGTGCGGGGTGTCAGGCCTTGGTGCGGCTGGTGATTTTTTTGAGTCTGGGTTGCTGTTTTTTGGTGACGCGGGTTTTGCCGGCGCCATCTTCGGGATGGACGAGGACGTTGCGGATGATGTCGGCCTTTTCCTCGGCTTCCCGGGCGCGACGTTCGTACTCGCGGACCATGGTGGGGGGGGCGGCGGAGAGGCGCTGGGCGACGCGGCGGCGGAGAGCGGCGGATTCCTCGAGGGCGCGGAGGGCGGTCCAGAGGGCAGCCTCGAGGGCCTTGCTTTGTTCGTCGATCATGCCGTCGGCGGTGTAAGCGTGGCCGACGTGGCAGCGGAACTGGAGGCGTTTGCCGTGGGCGAGTTCCCAGATAGCGCCGCCGCATTCGGGGCAGGTGAGGCCGGAGGGGGGCCCGGGGAGCTCGCCGGTGACGAGGGCGTTGGTGCCCTGCTGGGCGACATCGGAGGGCGAGCCGTTGGAACCGTTGGCGGATTTCATGGGGGTCGCCTCCTTCAGGGGCTCGGTGACGAGCCGGACGAGCAAGGCGGGGATTTCGTCCGCGCGGGCGATGTGATCGACTTCAACATTTCGAAGGGCGCTGGAGGGCATGGAGGGGAAGTGGGCGTCGTCGGGATCCTGGACGATGGCGATGCCGCCGGCTTTTTTGATATCGGCGAGTCCGAGGGTTCCGTCATCGAGGCTGCCGGAGAGGACGACGCCGATGACCTGTCGGCCTTTTTCCTGTGCGGCGGTTCGGAAGAGGGGATCGACGGCGGGTCGGAAGCCGTTTTCCTTGGGGCCCCTGGTGAGGCGGATGGTGCTGTCGCGGATGAGGAGGTGGTGATCGGGGGGTGCGACGTAGACGTGGCCGTTCTTGAGTTTCTGGCGGTCTTTGACGGGCTCGACGGCGATGCTGCCGGCGCGGGAGAGGAGGTGTCCGAGTATTCCGCCGCTGGTGGGGGCGGTGTGGAGGACGACGCAGACGGCGGCGGGGAAATCGTAGGGAAGTCCAGCGACGATGCGGAGGAGGACTTCGACGCCTCCAGCGGAGGCCCCCATGACGACCAGGTTGGGAAAGGATGGCATTGCGACTCCGGGTATGCGCTCCCCCCTGTTGACCTGCGCGCATTATGACTCGGCGGTCTCGCGAAGCAAAGCTTCCAGATCGGTAAAACTCACCGGTTTTGTGAGATGGCGATCGAAGCCGGAGGCCTTGGAGCGAGCGGCCTCTTCGGGTCCACCGAAACCGCTGACGGCGACGGCGCGGCGGGGACGGTTGGCGCCCCACTGGCGGACGATGTCATAGCCGGTTCCATCGGGAAGGTGAATATCGCTGAGAAGGATGTCGAAGCGGGAGGATTTGGCCTCGTTGAGGGCGTCGCGGACGGTGGCGGCGGCGACGACGTCGTGGCCCATGCCCTTGAGGAGGCGGGCGAAGACGGAGCGGGTTTCGGCGTGGTCATCGACGAGAAGGATGCGGAGGGGGCGGACGGCGGGTTTGGCGGGGGTTTTGGCTTTGCGGAGGGCGGGGGAGGCGGCGAGGGGGAGGCGGAGGATGAAGGTGGCGCCGTGCCCGAGGCCTTTGCTTTCGGCCCAAACATGTCCGCCGTGGGCTTCGGTGACGTTTTTGACGATGGCGAGGCCGAGGCCGAGGCCGCCGAAGCGGCGGGCGATGGAATCGTCGCCCTGGTCGAAGGGCTGGAAGATGGTGGCGAGGCGGGAGGGTTCGATGCCGATGCCATGGTCGACGACGTGGATTTCGATTTCGTTGTTGGCCTGGAGGGTGCGGAGGGTGACGAGGCCGCCGGGGAGGGAGAACTTGGCGGCGTTTCGGAGGAGGTTCCAGAGGACCTGGTGGAGGCGTGCGGAGTCGCCTTCGACGTGGTGGCAGGGGGCGGTGGTGTCGAGGGCGAGGCGGACGGGCTTGTCGCCGTTGAAATCGGGGCGGACGATTTCGGCGACGCTGGCGATGAGCTCGTGGATGTCGACGCGTTCCTTGTGGAGGGTGAGTTTGCCGCGGGTGGCGCGGGTGGTGTCGAGGAGGTCATCGACCATGCGGACTTCAAGCTCGATGTTGCGGAGGGCGGCGGCGAGCTGGAGGCGGGTATCCTGGGGGAGGTCCTCGCGGCGTGCCAGGTCGGTGAGGATGGCGACGGCGGGGGCGAGGGGGGTGCGGAGCTCGTGGCTGAGCATGGCGATGAACTGGTCTTTGCCGGCGCCGTGGCGTTCGAGTTCGATCTTGGCGCTGAGGGCGCGGGCGAGGGAGTCTTCTTTCTGGCGGTTGGCGGCTTCGAGCTCGCGGGTGCGTGCGGCGACGCGTTCCTCGAGCTGGTCGTTGATCTGGCGGAGGCGTGCTTCCATTTCCTTGTACTGGGTGACATCGCGCACGAGCCAGCGGATGGAGGTGAGTTTGCCGTCGATATCGGTGGTAGCGCTGACGCGGAGGGAGGCCCAGAAGGAGGTGGCGCCGCCGCGGGGAGCGATGCGTGCTGTCCATTCGGAGGGGCGGTGGGACTGGTGGAGCTGGAGGATTTCGCGGCGTGCGAATTCCTGATCGTGCTCGACGAAGAAGCGGAGGAAGGGGCGTCCGGTCAGGAATTCGGTATTGAGGCCGAGCATGTTGGCGGCGGCGCGGTTGGCCTCGTAGATTTTGCCGGTGCGGTCGGTGACGAGGTAGCCATCGGGAGCGGCTTCGAAGAGGTCGCGGTAGCGTGCGCGTTCGGCTTCGAGCTGTTCGTGGCCGGCGAGGAGGTTCATGCTTTGTTCGCGGAGTTCCTCTTCAGCGGCGCGGAGTTCGGTGGCGGCGGTTTCGAGCTCTGCGACGACGTAATCGTCGGCGACACGGGCGGATTTTTTAAGTTTTTGAACCCGTCCCGAAAAAGCGCGGACGTTTTCAAAAAAAGTGGCGTCCAGCATAGGTGTTCCTTCTGAGGCTGCCCCGTGTAGGCGAGCCCTGTAGTAAGGCCTGCCCTGTGGCGACGAAGAGACGCCTGGTGGCGAATCAAGGATGTGTTCGATGCGAGCATAGTTATAGACCTTGGCAAAAGGGATTTCCAGCATCTTCCGCAATCTATATGTTGTGTACGGAGGCGTACGGACAGCTCGACGCTACAGAGAGTTAAATGGCGTAGTGAGATGGACTTGTTGGCATGAGATGGAGATGAAAAATCTTTTTAAAGAAGTCGAAAGTTAGGTATGGACTTCAGGGCACGACGATTGCATAATTGAAAGTGCCGAAGGAATCGGCTCCGATGATCGACCTCGGTTTCCCAGTCCCTTGTGACGCGGCAACCGAATCAGTCAAGAACCCCACCGGTCGTCGGAATACAGGTCAGAAGGTCGCGCATCTGCGACACCGCCCTCCCATCATGACCTCACTCTACCAATCAATTGAATTCCCCGCTTGGCGATTGTTCGCTGCAGCGCGCCGTGCGCTTGCTCAATGGCCATGCTGTCAATCCTCGTAGAGAGAGTTCATCATGTCCAACACTCCGCGCAAGCAAGGTTTCGCCGCCATGGATCCCGAACGTCTTCGTCAGATCGCCGCCGCCGGTGGTCGGGCGAAGCGGAAGTATCCGCTCCCGAGCCCGAACCAGAGCATGGGCAATGGCATTCCCGGGGCATCGGTATCGGCACCGGCGCCGCAGAATGCGCCGATGGGGAACCGCTAAGGGAGTATTTTGTTGACGCCCCTTGCGGCGGCCGATCGTTCAGGTAGCCGATCGGCCGCCGCTGCTTTTTTGCAGGGGGGTGCCGGGGGGTGCGGTGGGGCAGGGGGGTGTCGAGGAATAAGTGGACGTGATGGGAATGCGCGCTTTCAGGGCGCGGTTCGCCTCCGGCGGTCGTGCGTTGTGTGAGGCAGCGGGCGGGTTATTTGCTGCGCCAGACGGGGTCGGCGTGGGAATCGGCGCTGCTGGCGAACCAGCGGGTCATGGTCATTTTCTGCTGGGTGTAGAAGTGGACGCCCTCGGTGCCCTGGATGTGGAGGTCGCCGAAGAAGGATTGGTTCCAGCCGGTGAAGGGGAACCAGGCCATGGGGGCGGGGACGCCGATGTTGATGCCGATCATGCCGGCGTTGAAATGGTGTTTGAACTGGCGAGCGGCGTGTCCATCGCGGGTGAAGATGGAGGCGCCGTTGCCGTAGGGGGAGGAGCGTCCGATGGCGAGGGCTTCGTCGAGGTTTTTGGCGCGGACGACGGAGAGGACGGGGCCGAAGATTTCTTCGGTGGCGAGTTTCGAGCCGGGCTTCACCTGGTCGACGATGGAGGGGGCGAGGAGGAAGCCATCGGAGTGCTGAGTGCTGGGTCCTGAGTGCTGAGTTTTAAGGGTGCGGCCGTCGAGGGCGAGGGTGGCGCCTTCCTGTTGGGCGATGTCGAGGTAGGATTTTACTTTGTTCATGTGGTCTTTGGTGATGACGGGGCCCATGTCGACGTTGTCGCCGGTGTCGGTGGGGCCGACTTTCATTCTGGAGGCTTTGTCGACGAGGGCGGAGACGAGTTTGTCGGAGATGTCGCCGACGGAGAGGGCGACGGAGCCGGCCATGCAGCGTTCGCCGGCGCATCCGAAGGCGGAGGCTTGCAAGGCGGAGACGGCCTGATCGAGGTCGGCGTCGGGCATGATGATCAGGTGGTTTTTGGCGCCGCCGGCGGCCTGGACGCGTTTGCCGTTTCTGGTGCCGGTTTCGTAGATGTACTTGGCGATGGGGGTGGAGCCGACGAAGGAGATGGCGCGGACGAGGGGGTGGTGGAGGAGGGCGTCGACGGATTCCTTGTCGCCGTGGACGATGTTGAAGACGCCGGCGGGGCAGCCGGCTTCGGTGAGGAGGCGGCCGAGGAAGTTGGCGGAGAGGGGGACTTTTTCGGAAGGCTTGAGGATGAAGGTGTTTCCGCAGGCGAGGGCGATGGGGAACATCCAGAGGGGGACCATGGCGGGGAAGTTGAAGGGGGTGATGCCGGCGCAGACGCCGAGGGGGTGGCGGATGGTTTCGCAGTCGACGTTGCGGGCGATGTTCTGGAGGGACTGGCCCATGATGAGGGAGGGGATGCCGCAGGCGAACTCGACGACTTCCATGCCGCGCTGGACGGAGGCGCGGGCTTCGACGGCGGTTTTGCCGTGCTCGCGGGTGACGGTTTTGGCGAGGTCTTCGAAGTTCTGCAGAATGAGCTCGCGGAATTTGAAGAGGACGCGGCAGCGTTCGACGACGGGGGTTTCGGCCCACGCGGGGAGGGCGGCGTGGGCGGATTCGATGACGGTGTTCACTTCGGCGGCG
>JBEHXY010000111.1:0-9901 GCA_048498455.1 Planctomycetota bacterium
CTGTACACGGCGCTCACGGCGCTGGAGCATCTGACGATCGAGCGGGACACGCTGCATTTCAAGCAGCAGGTGGCGCTGAAGTATGCGGACCTGGTGTATTACGGGCAGTGGTTCCATCCGCTGCGCGAGGCGCTGGATGTGTTTGTGAACAAGACGCAGGAGGCGACGACGGGGACGGTGAAGGTGAAGCTGCTGAAAGGGCGGGCGACGGTGGCGGCGACGGAGAGCAAGAACTCGCTGTACCAGCACAACCTGGCGAGCTTCACGATGGGGGCGGAGTATGACGGGAAGGACGCCATCGGGTTCATCAAGTTGTTCGGGTTGCCGATGAAGGTGCATGCGATGCGGAAGCGGGGCGGGAAGTAACCACGGAGCACACGGAGAGCACGGAGGACCACGGAGTGATTCTGTGGTCCTCCGTGTCTTGTTTTGACAGCCTCGGAGTGGACCGCGGGATGAGCATGAAGATCTATAACAACACGGGGGGACTGGCGGAGACGAATGCGTATCTGGTGGTGGATGAGGGGACGCGGGTGGGGGCGATCATTGATGCGCCGGAGGGGACGACGGCGTCGCTGATTGCGATCGCGAAGGACGCGGGGGTGGATGTGCAGTACCTGCTTTTGACGCATGGGCATTGGGATCATCTTTCGGATCATGCGGTGGTGACGGAGGCGTTTCCCAAGGCACAGGTGCTGATTCACCAGTTGGACGAGGCGAAGCTGCAGCGGCCGGGGAGTCTGCTGTTTGAGCTGCCTTACCAGATTCCGGCGCGGGATGCGGACGGGCATATCGACGATGGGCAGAAGATTCATATTGGCGGGGTGACGCTGGCAGCGATGTACACGCCGGGGCATTGCGAGGGGCACGTGGTGTTGTATTCGAACGAGCACGCGGTGCTGTTTGCGGGGGATCTGCTGATGGCGGGAGCGGTGGGACGGTACGATTTGCCAGACGGGGATGTGGGATTGCTGAAGAAGTCGTTGCACCGGGTGATGTTGTTGCCGGACAAGACGAAGGTGCTGTCGGGCCATGGGCCGGCGACGACGATTGGGAACGAGCGGAATGGGAATCCGTTCATTCGCGAGTGGGGATTGGGGTGAAGCACGACGGGATTAGCCACGGATAGACAGGATGGACACGGATTTTGGGGAGGGGGTTTGAAGGGGTTTGCATGGGGAGTGAGCGGTTTTTGCGGTGGGTGTTGCGGGCGGCGGGGGTTTACAACGTGATGTTTGGGGTGTGGGCGGTTTGTTTTCCGTATCAGTTCTGGGATTGGGTGGGGTTGGCGCGGCCGAATTACATGGAACTGTGGCAATGTATTGGGATGATTGTGGGGGTGTACGGGGTGGGGTATTGGATTGCGGCGCGGGACCCAGAGCGACATTGGCCGATTGTGCTGGTGGGTTTGATGGGGAAGGTGCTGGGGCCGGTGGGGTTTTTGCGGGCGGCGCTGAGTGGGGCATTGCCGTGGGGATTCGGGTGGGTCAACGTGGGGAATGACCTGGTGTGGTGGGTGCCGTTCGGGTGGATCCTGTGGCGGGCGTGGAAGGGGCGGGCGGCGAAAACGGGTGGGGGCAGGTGATTATGGGGCGGGAGGGCGGCGGGGATGCCCTTTGTGTGGGCGTATATACAAATAATTTGCGGCATGCGACCGGGTATTGAAGAGTTTTCCGGTTGTTGTCATTCACACCAGGGAAGAGAAGCATGCACGGGTATACTGAGCGCAGGCAAAAGGCGGGTGGGCATCGCGAGGGCGAGGGGCTGGGGGTCGAGACGCTGGAGGCGCGGATGAACTTGAGCGCGGTGAGCACGCTGTTGAATTTACCGGGGCTGGTGGCGGGAGCGTCGCTGAGCACGGCGACGGTGGCGCCGTCGACCCGGTTGATCGAGGTGGGAACCGTTCCGCAGGCGGCGGCGAGCGCGCCGCGGCCGACGGCGGAAACGGGGGGTGTGGTGGACCTGACGACGCCGCCGCGGCGGTACCGCCACGGGGGCTGGGCGGCGACGACGGACAGTGCGAAGCAGTTGTTTTTCGACACGGTGCTGCGGCAGCGTACGGCGACTCCGGCGCAGCCAGAGGTGGCGCCGGAGACGCCGACGACGCCGATTGCGAATCCGACGACGGTGACCGAGAAGGTGACGCCGACGGTGCAGCTGTCGCTGAAGGTGACGCCGGACGCGACGGGGGTGCAGTTGACGGGGCCGGTGCGGGGCCTGACGTGGTCGGCGAACCCGACGGGGACGACGAACCTGACGGACATGCTGTGGGCGACGCAGGCATCGGATCCGGCGGCGCTGGCGAAGCAGAGTTTAAAAGCGCCGGCGGGGAACGCGGGGATGTTTTTGTGGGACATGGCGGACGGGCTGCTGGGGGATCCGCTGGACAACGCGAAGAGGGCGGACGGGACGCTGACGGCCTATCGCGGGCCATGGATGGACCATGGAGTTGCGACGGTGAAGGCGCGCATGGAAACCTTTTTCAGCGCGTACAAGGCGGCGGGAGGGAAGCTGGACGTGCTGATCCTGGATTACGAGGCGGGGATTTCGAACTGGCAGTTGTCGAACGAATCGGCGGCGGCGATCCAGAACGATCCGCGGACGGCGGCACTGCTCAAGTCACTCGGGATCACGAGCATGGCAGACGTCATGAACGTGCAGACGCATGAATTCGTGAAGTGGAACGACGCCATGTCGGACCTGATGAACAAGGCGTTGAACACGGCGATATTCGACGTGGCGAAGAAGTATTTCCCGGATGTCCGCAGCAGCAATTATGACAGCTATGCGATGACGAAAGAGAACCTGGTGCCGGAGTTGAACGGCAACCTGATGACGCCGCCTTCGCATGCGGGGACGACGAACGCGCCGGTGCTGTATGGGCAGATGGGAAATCTGTCGTCGGCACAACTGGTGGATGGGCAGGCGTATGGGAATTCGAAGCTGGCGGTGCTGCGGTGGCAGGTGAACCTGCTGCGGAGCATCAACCTGTCGAGCGCGGACGGCGCGACTCCGTGGATTTCGTACGAGTCCTATACGGGCAGCCAGTTGAAGAACAGCGCGTACTATGACGAGCTGATTTATCAGCTGGCGATGAGCGGGGCGAAGGAATTCCTGGTGTGGAACCCGAAGCCATACCAGGGCGGTCAGAACCCGGCGGACTGGAGCAGCGATGCGCAGGCGAAGGCGCTGGACGCGGCGCTGGCGGACGTGAACGCGCACCTGGGGGATGGGCCGCGGACGGTGGTGACGCCGAAGCTGATGGCGTGGGACAGCAACCTGGTGGTGAGCGGGGTGCAGGTGGGGGACAAAGTGGAGTGGCGGGTCTCGGCGCCGGAAGGGATGACGCAGGTGAAGATCGCGGAGACGGGACAGGTCGTGGATTTGAACGGGAGCGCGGGGGCGTGGTTTGAGAGCAAGGCGGGAGAATCGGTGACGTTTGTGGCGATGAAGTAAGGGGCGGGGGAGATCGGCGGGTCCACCGGCAGTCAGGTTCCGAGGGCATTGCGAAGTCGCTGCCTGTCCCATGCGGACAGTTCGATTGATTCCGGCTGCCTGGATGAAGCGTCGAGCGGCCGGATGGTCATTTGTCCCTCGGCGAGCAACCAGCGGGCGAACGCGAGGGCATCGCCAGGCTGGTTTGTCTGTCGTTCCGCGATGGCTCGTTGCGCAACGACGCGCGGTAACTCGAGGAGCGAGACATCGGGCCTGAATGCGTCAAACACCCGGTGATCGGTTTCCTGGGAATAGTCGCGTTTCTGGGCGTCGTTCATGCGAGAGAGCAGCAGGGTGGCCCCACTTGCAAAGTGGAGGGTGCCGCTGCCGTCGGTGCCGAGAATAAGCAGGGCGTTGCCGATGGAATATTTTTCGAGCGGCAGCGCGACGTTGGGAACCGGCAGCTCATTCGGGCGCGGGCCGGGGTCCTGGAAATAGGGATCGCTGAGATAGGGCGGGTTGTAATTCGCGCAGCCAGACACCCATGGCCAGGCAGCAAGAGCAATCGCAAGGAAAGGGCGTCGCATGTGGGGCGTAACGGGGTGGCAGCGCGCCTATTGCGAAAGGGCCGCGGGGGCCGTGAAGGCGCGCACTATTTGAGGGGGACTTTTTCGGCGCTGAGGGCGGCGGTGAGGGCGAGGCCGAGGTTGGATTGGATCTGGAGCCAGTTTTCGACTTCGGAGGTCCAGGCGCGGAGGGTGAAGCGGAGGTTGGGACCGGCGAAGGCGGTGAATTGGGCGACGGGGGCGGGGTTGGCGGCGATGTGGGGGACCTTTTTGGCGGTGTCTTGAAGGAGCTGGATGACGCGGGAGGTGTCGGCGGCGCCGTCGATGACGAGGGGGATTTCGAAACCGCGGCAGCGGTCGGTGAGGGACCAGTTGATGACTTTTTCGGCGATGAGGCGGGAGTTGGGCATGATGATGTCGGAGCCGGCCTGGGTGCGGATGATGGAGGCGCGGATGCCGATGCGGGTGATGGAGCCGATGAGGCCATCCATTTCGATGACATCGCCGACCTGAACGGGGCGTTCGAAGAGAACGATGAGGCCGGAGAAGAAATTGTTGATGATGGTTTGCAGGCCGAAGCCGAGGCCGACGCCGAAGGCGCCGGTGAGGATGGTGAGCTGGGAGAGGGGGAAGCCGAGGAAGGCGAGGGTGGTGATGAAGCCGACAAGGAGGATGACATAGTGGATGACGGAGGAGAAAGCGGCGCCGAGGCCGCGGGGGAGGCGGACGTGGGGGTAGACGTCTTCCTGGAGGAGGAAGCGGATGAAGCGGGAGATGGCGAAGGAGGCCCAGACGGTGGCGATGCCCTTAAGGATGTCGCCGAGGGTGACCGGTCCAAGGCCGAAGGGGGTGCTGAGGAGGAACTTGAGCTCGTTCAGGACGGGGGTGCGGAAGTTGAGGATGCCCAGGACGACGAAGAGCCAGAGCGCGAGGAAGGCCCAGCCGATGAAGCGGCGGGCGCGGGCGCGGATGGTCATGGCGTGGTTTTTGACGGCGGCGAGGCGGTGGATGGGCCGGATGTGGAGGGTGACGATGACGAGGCCGTCGAAGACGGCGATACCGGCGTAGAAGATGAGGCCGATGTAGGCGGCGCGGAAGAGGGCGTGGGCCATAAAGGTGGCAAGGCCGAGGAAGCCGAGGATGTTGGCGAGGGCGGAGGCGAGGCAGACGAGGAGTGCGAAGCGGAGGGCGAGGCGGAGGCCGGACTGGCGGCGGCGGGCGCTGCGGGAGAGGGTCGGCGGGGCGGAAACAGGGGGCGCGGGGGTGGCGGGGTCTTCGGGGGCGGAGGCGGGTGCAGGAATGGAAGTGGGCGAAGGGGGGCGCACGAAGAGGAAGTGGACCAGGAATGCGACGGCGGCGAGGGTTTCGGCGAGGAGGAAGTAGCGGGGCCAGATATTCAGGCCGGCGATGGCTTCGCGGAGCTGGTCGAGGAAATAGAAGAGGACAAGGATGTAGAGGAGGCGGTGAAGGCGGGGCTGGGTGAGTCGCTGGATGAGGAGGATGGCGGGGAAGATGGTCAGGGCGCCGGAGATGGCCCAGAACAGGCGCGGGGCCTGGGGGTGGAGCCAGATGGAGAGAAAGATGGAGAGGAGGATGGCGGTGGCGAGCGGGGAGGCGAAGACGGGGGCCGCGGGGGAGAGGGTGGGCTCATCATGGACCCAGGAATCGAAGCGTTTGCGGGCCCAGAAGAGGAGTGCGGTGAGAATGGCGAGGACGAACGCGTGGACGAGCAGGCGGGCGGTCTGGCGTTCGATGTAATGATGGAGGGCGGCGAGCTGCGGGGCGAAGGAGGACTGGGGCTGGGTGGCGACGGCGACGGCCTGGGGGCGAACCTGGGTGGACCAGATGGGCGGGCTGTCCTGGACAAAGAGGTGGGAGAGGGCTTCCTCCTGGGCCTGGGCGACGGTGGAGAGGGCGGCGGAGATGCGGGCGTCCTGGGCGGCGACGAGGGCCTGGAGCCGCAGGACGTTGGCGCGGGCGGCGTCGGCCTGGTCATGGGCGGTGTGAAGGGCGATGAGGGTGGCATTGATACGGTCGATGATTTCGGGAGGGACGCGGCTGGCCCGGGCGCGGGGGAGGGTGTTGTTCCAGGTATCGATGCGGGTCTGGAGGTTGGCGATATCGTTGTCGATGGTGGTGACGCGGCGGGTGAGGTCGCGCTTCCAGGTCAGGGTGTTGGCGGCGAAGGTGTTCCAGGCGGCCTCGGCGGCGCGAAGGGTGTCGAGGGAGGGGTTGGCCGAGAGGGCGTTGGCGGGGTCTTCAAGGCGGGCGTCGATGTCGCGGGTGAGGGCGGGGAGTTCGTCGGCGACGGTGGCGACGAGCGGATCGTCGGCGAGCTGGGAGGTGATGGCGCTGGCGGTGGCGCGGGTGGATTCGGATTGCGAGACGATTTCCGCCAGCGGAATGGAGGGGCCGGCGGGAAGCGTGGCGGCGGGTTGGGTGTTTGCGGGCGGAGGGGCGGATTGAGTGGCTGGCTGCGACGCGGGCTGGGTGGCCTGGGTGGTGGCGGGCTGGCTGGTGGTGGGTTGAGAAGTGGTGGTGGCGGGGAGGGTTTGGGCGCCCGCGAGGAGGGAGAGGGTGAGCAGCAGGAGGATGGGGAGGAGGCGGCGCATGGGGATCTCGGGGGTGCGAAAAATGTCGGGTATGTATAGCGCGCGGGGCCGGGGAAGGCGAGGGTGGCGCGACGGGTGGCGGGGTTGGCGGGTGTGTGGGATAATGGGAATTCGCGCAAATGGAGAGCTGCATGATTATTGCGAAGGTTGTGGGGACGGTGGTGGCGACGGTGAAGGATGCGGGGTTCGAGGGCAAGAAGCTGGTGGTGGTGCACGCGCAGGTGATCAAGGAGGGGCAGCTTGTGCCGGGGAACACGATGATCGTGGCGAACGATGATCTTGGTGCGGGCGAGGGGGACCTGGTGGCGGTGTCGCAGGGGTCATCGGCGCGGATGGCGCCGAGCATGAAGGGGACGGCGACGGATGCGGTGGTGGTAGCGTTGATCGATCGGATCGATGCGAACGGGAAGATTGTATTTCGGAAAGAGTAGACCCGTAGTGAATGGTTCGTGGTTGTCGGTCAGTGGTCAGATGGGGTTGATGTATGTGGATTGGGATTGTGAAGGGGTGTGTGACGGCGACCGTGAAGCATTCATCGATGCGGCGGGCGTCGATGCTGATCGTGCAGCCGGTGGATCCGGTGACGAAGAAGCCTGAGGGGATTGCGCAGGTGGCGGTGGACACAATGGGGGCAGGGGTGGGGCAGACGGTGCTTTTGTCGGGGGATGGAGCGGGGACGGCGCAGCTGTTGGGGGCGGGAAAGGATTGCCCGGTGCGGCTGGCGGTGGGGGCGATCCTGGATGACAAAAGCGTGCAGGTGCAGCATGCGGCGAAAGGGGGCGTCTGATGTATCTGGCGGAAGTGGTTGGGCATGTGGAAGCGCGGGTGCGGCTGCCGGGGTTTGAGGGGCAGCGGTTGTTGCTTTTGCAGCCACTGGATTTTGAGAAGAAGGCGGTGCGGTGGGTGGTGATTGCGTGCGACTGCACGGGCGGGGCGGCGGTGGGGAGTTATGTGACGTACGTAGAGGGGCGTGAGGCGGCGAATCCATTCGAGCCGCCGATCCCGGTGGATGCGTGCGTGACGGCGGTGGTGGATGAGTGGGAATGGGAGGGGAGGGTGGTGAAGGCGGATTAATGACAAATAACAAATGACAAATGGGGGTGCGGTGGGGCGGGGGCGCGGCGGGCGTGGTGGAATAATTAATTTGACAGAAGCGGCGGGTTTTTGGGGTCGATGGTGGGGCTGTGCGCGAATTTTTGGGAGCGAGTGCATGGCGAACGTGACTGGGCGTGGTTTTCGGAAGGGTCGTGGGCTGGGGTGGAGGGTGGAGGGTCTGGAGTCGCGGGAGTTGATGAGCGCGACGGTGACCGGGGGAATTTCGCTGGGGGGAACGGGCGGGGAAGATCACATCAACGCGGTGGTGGTGGACGTGCAGGGGACGCGGTACGTGACGGGCTATTTTGAGGGGACGCTGAACTATGGGAGCGGGCCGGGGGCGGGGACGTTCGTGAGCGCGGGGGGCAACGATGTGTTTGTGATGAAGGTGACGGCGAGTGGGGATGTGCTGTGGGCAAAGCAGTTCGGGTCGACGGGGAACGATGTGGGCGTGGGCTTGTACCTGGATCCGGCGGGGTCGTTGCTGGTGACGGGGAATTTTGAAGGGGGCATGGACCTGAGCGCGCAGGGTGGGACCACGACGATGACGAGCGCGGGGGGATCGGATGGGTTCCTGCTGCGAATCGATCTGAATGGGAACCTGGTGGGGGCGAAGCAGTTTGGCGGCGAGGGCGATGATTTTGCGGGCAAGATCGTTTCGGACAAACATGGCGGATATTACCTGACGGGGGCGTTTTCAGGAGCGGCGGACCTGGACCCGGGGACGGGCAGC
Organism: Planctomycetota bacterium; assembly: GCA_048498455.1. Lineage (GTDB taxonomy): Bacteria > Planctomycetota > Phycisphaerae > WQYP01 > WQYP01 > CALCHA01. Next base: position 8,442 of record JBEHXY010000111.1, read on the forward strand.
CACGTGGTGACGTCGTCGGGCACGAATGATCTGTTCCTGGAGAAGCTCAGCGGCGCGTTGAACCTGGTGTGGGTGGACACGTTCGTGGGCGGGGCGGTGATGACGATGCCGGGGCTGGCGGTGGATGCGCTGGGCAACGCGATTGTGGGCGGCGGAATCCAGGGGGAGGCGGATCTGGATCCGGGCGCGGGGGTGATGCCGGTGGCGACGGCGAACGAGGTGGGATTCGTCGCGATGTATGGGGCGGGGCTGGGGAGGATGGTGTGGGCAAAGACGTTTGTGGGGACGGCGGCATTTTCGGCGGCGTGGGTGAGCGATGTGGCGGTGGATGCGAAAGGGACGATCCTGGTGGGCGGGGATTTCGGCGGGACGGTGGATTTTGATGCCGGCGCCGGCGTGCACACGCTGACGGAGACGGTGTCGCCGGACGGGTTCACGGGCTATGTGGTGGCGCTGGATGGGATGGGGAATTACAAAAATGCGGCGGCGATCAAGGGGGACTGGTGGACGGATGTGCGCGGCGTAACGGCGGACGTGCTGGGGAACTTTTACGTGACGGGGGAGGTGAACGACTGGGCGGACTTCAACCCGCTGGGGTCGCCGGTGGTGCGGACGAGTTCGAGCGGGAACAACGACGGGTTCGCGGCGAAATATGACACGAATGGGAAACTGGTGTGGGTGCAGCTGCTGCAGGGCACGAGCATCTCGATGCTGGAGGGGGCAGCGGTGGGGCCGCACGGAGAGCTGGCGGTGATCGGGTATTTCCAGGGGGATGTGACGGTCGGGGAGACGACGCTGACGGCGCAGGGAACGGACGATGCGCTTCTGCTGACGATCGAGCAGGCGGCGGCGCAGACGACGGTGACGCTGGGTGGGATTGGAACGACGGCGGTGACGGGGCAGGCGCTGACGCTGACGGCGACGGTGAGCGCGGCGGTGGGAACGCCGGGCGGGGTGATCGTGTTCAAGGACGGGACGAAGGTGCTCGGCACGGGGACGCTGAACGCCAACGGGGTGGCGACGCTGACGATTTCGGGTCTGACGGTGGGAGCGCATGCGCTGTGGGCGAGCTTTGCGGGGAACGGTGATTTTGCGGCGGGGCTGGGCGGCAAGAGCGTGACGGTGGCGGCGAACGTGCTGCCGGCGGGGAAGGTGGAGGGGATGACGCGCGCGGGGGTGACGGGCTGGGCGTGGGATGCGAACGCCCCGTCGACGAAGGTGGCGATCGTGGTGCTGGTGGATGGGGTGCCGCGGGCGACAGGGATGGCCAACGGAGCGCGGACGGGATTGGTGGCGCCGGGGCATGGGTTTGCGATTATGCTTCCGAAATTGAGCGCGGGGGCGCACCTGGTTTCGGTGTATGCGGTGGATCCGGGAACGGGGAAAGCGGTGGTGATTGGGAACGGGTGGGTTTTTTGAAAACTTAAAACGCAAAGCTCAAAAGGCAAGAAACTTGGGGC
>JBEHXY010000112.1:0-9853 GCA_048498455.1 Planctomycetota bacterium
CTCATTTTGTTAGGAACTCTTAGTGTATCACACCGCCCCCGCCCGCCGCTGCCCCGCCGCCGCCGCCCCGCTCCGGAACCGCCAGCCGCCCGCCCCACAGTCCCGCCCGCAGCCCGGACATCGTCAGCACCATCTGGCGCCTCAGCCATGGCACCCGCGGCATCACCGGCAGGCCGAGGTCGCGCAAGCCCCCCTTGATCGCCCCGCGCGACTGGAAAAAAGGGGACATGCAGCGGGTGAGCAGCGAGTACGTACGCACGTGCCGCCGGCGCACCGCCGCATACAGCCTGCAAGCCTCCGCGAAATCCTTCCCCTCGCGCGCCGCCTCCGCCAGCGCATAGGCATCCAGCAGCGCCAGGTTGATCCCCTGCCCCAGGTGCGGCGACATCGCATGCGCCGCATCCCCGATGAACACCAGCCGCTCGCCATAGGGCCGCGGCATGGTCACGTGCGCATAGCCCGCCAGGCGCGTCTGCTCAAAGCCCGTCAGCGTCTCAAAAAAGGAGGCGGCCGCCGGACACAGGGCCACCACCTCGTCGCGCCAGGCGGCAAACCCGCGCTCATAAAACGCCGGCTCCTCGCGCTTCGAGAGCGACCAGAACAAACTTGCCCGCCCGCCCCCCATCGGCAGAACGCCGCACAGCCGCCGCGACCCCTGCGTCACCTGCCACAACCGCCCCTTGACCTCCGTGCAGCGGCCCGTCGCCCACAAGGCCCCATGCGGATAAATATGCGTTCGGTGGTTCACACCTGAGGCAGCGCGCACCGGCGAGCGTCCCCCATCCGCCGCCACCGCCACGTCAAACCGCCCCAGGGATTCTGGCGTTCCCGCCGCTCCCACCATCTCCACGCCCTCGCCGGCGGACTCAACCCGCTTGACCGCGGATCCCAGCACCACCCGCACCCCCGCCGCCAGCGCCCGCCGGTACAGCAGCGAAAACAGCTCCCCGCGGTGCAGCCCATACGCGCACACCCCCGCCCCATAGCCCAGGTCGATCAGCGTCCTTCCGCGATGCGTCAACGCCGTCAGCCGCTCGATCCGCTCCGCGCCCGCCGTCACCTCCTCCAGCAGCCCCAGCCGCTCGAGCACCCGTTGTCCGGAGGGTTGCAGCAGGATCCCCGCCCCCACCGGCCCGGGTTCGGGACACTGCTCAAAGACCGTGACCTCGTGGCCATCCATCGCCAGCAGCGTCGCCGCCAGCGTCCCCGCAATCCCCAGCCCCACCACCGCCACACGCTGCTGTTTCATGTCCGCATTGTGTCCCCGCACCGGCCCCCGTCAATCCCACGCCCGCCCGCCGCTACTTCGTCCCCTCCGCCAGCAGCGCGTCAATCTGCTTGTCCGAATCCGCATCGCCATCGAGCGTCCGCAGCACCCCCTGCTTGTCGATCAGCCACACCGTCGGGATGCCCCACACGCTGTAGGTTGTCGTCAACGGGTGCATCGTGACCTCCTTGTCCTCCCGCAGGTGCACCCACGTGAGCTTCTCCTTCTCCGCCATCTCGTTGCACGCCGCGTCGCTTTTGTCGCAGTTCACCCCCACGAAGTCCACCCCCTTCTCGTGATACTTGGCATACAGCGCCCGCATCTTTGGCGCCGCCTCGGTGCAGTCCGGGCACCACGCCGCCCAGAAATCCACCACGATCACTTTCCCCTTCAGGTCCGCCGTCGAAAACCGGCCCCCGGTGCTGGTCCGCCCCGCCAGCACCACCGGCTTGTTCAAAAACCCCTTCTGCACCTCGTTTTTTTCCTTGGCGACATCGCTGATCGGCGTGCGCGCAAAAGCCGCCAGCCCCGCCCCCGCCACCAAGGCCACCGCCGCCGCACGCATCATCCGCATCACGCTTGTCCTTTATTTCTTCAGCAATTCCGGGATCAGCGTTTCGAGCTTCCCGCGCGCGTCCACGCTCGCCAGCTTCCCCTGCTTGTCCACGACAAACACCGCCGGAATCGAATCAATTCCCCAGCTCCTGGAAAACTCGCTCTGCCAGAAATTCCCCTGGTAATACTGCGGCCAGCCGATCTCGTTGTCCGCCACGAACTCCTTTAGCGCCTTGAGCCCCTCCGGCGCCGGCTGGTCCAGGCTCACCCCCACGAACTCCACCCCCTTGTCCTTGTACTTCGCGTAAATTTCCTTGTTGTGCGGCATCTCCGCCACGCAGGGCCCGCACCACGTCGCCCAGAAATCCACCACCACCACCTTCCCCTTCAAATCCTTCTGCACCGAGATCGTCTTCCCGCTGATCGCGTCGGTGAACTCCAGCTCGAAAGGCTTGCCGATCTCCTCGACCTGCTTGACCTTCCCCAGCGCCGACTTCGCCTCGTCCGTGTCCGGATACTGCTCCGCGATCTGCCGGTACATGGCCAGCCGCTCCTTCTCCGGCAGCAGGCCCGCCTGGTGGAGCAGCAGCTCCGCCCCGCGCGGGTCCTTGGGCGCTTCCTTGATGAACGCCTCCGTGGCCGCCTTCCCGGCCGCCGCATCGCCCCCCATGATCCCCGACGCCGCCCGCGCAAAGAGCACCTCCGCGCGCTTTTTCGGATCCTTAAGCCCCGCCAGCACCCCCTGTGTCTCCTGCAGCACCCGCTTGGCCGCGCCCGTTTGCGCCAGGTGCATCCACCGCTCCAGCATCAGCCCCAGGGCCTCGGGATGTTCCGGGTAGGCCTTGTAAAACTGCTCGATGAGCGTGTCCATCTTCGACTGGTACGCGTTCCGCTGCTCGATGTACGCGGCCACGTATTTCTCATCGTTCAACTTCGACCGATCCACCGCCGGCGGCGTGAGCCCGTTGATTTTTCCCAGAAGTGCCTCCGCACTATCCCCCGCCGGCGCCGGAAGGGTCGCCTGTCCCCACGATGCCCCGGCACCCGCGCCCATCCCCCACGCCGCCACCAACGCCATCACCCCCAGCCACCGCCGATGCGCAACCATCACTCAATCTCCATGCGAGTCTGCCACGGATCACCCCCGCCGCCCGCCCCCGAACTCACTTCGCCGGCTGCGTCGCCGGCGCTGCCGGGCCCGCTCCCTCCGGCTCGGCCAGCAGCTTGGCCACCTTTTCGTCCGTCCCCTCACGCGCGTCGACGAACCGCAGCACCCCCTTCTTGTCCACCAGGAACATCGTCGGAATCCCCAGCACCCCGTACTCCTTGGCGATCGGATGCCAGTTTTCAGAACCCGACTGGCTCGTTTCCCGCAACTGCACCCACGGCATGTCGTTGTCCTTGGCGAAATCGTTGAGCCCCTCGTCGCTTACATCGCAGCTCACCCCCACGATCTCAAAACCCTTGTCGTGATACTTCGCATAGGTCTCCTTCACGTGCGGCAGTTCCGCCCGGCAGGGACCGCACCAGGTCGCCCAGAAATCGATCAGCACCACCTTGCCCTTCAGGCTCGCCGTGTCGAACTTCCCGTCCGTGCTCGTCCGCCCCGAAATCGCAAACGGCTTGCCCAGCGATTCCGCCTGCTTCTTCTCCGCATCCCCCTGCATCTGCTGTTGCGCCTGCAGCGATGCCAGCGCATCGTTGATCTTCCGCGCCATCGGCCCGGTCAAACAGGTCTTGATCGTATCCACCGCCCGCTGCTGCAGTTCCTCGTTCGCCGCCCCCGAGTTCGCCATGATCATCAGCGTCACCGCGACTTCATCCGACGCCGGATCCTTGTGCGCCACCCCCGCCATGTCGTCGAGCACCTTGCCCTGTGCCGCCGCATCCGCGGAATTTGCCCACCACTTCCCCAGTCCCAGCGCCGCCGACGCCGCGATCCCCATGTCCCCCTCCTTGCCCGCCGCCGCCTCCAGTTCCCTGGTCGCATCCGCATCCCCCAGCGCCGAGCGCATCCCCATGTACTGCATCCGCCGCCGCTGCGCCGCCTTGCCCTCATCCCCCGGCAGCATCCCCGCCAGCTCCCCCATCAGCTCCGTGAACTTCTTCAAATCCGGCAACGCCTTCTGACCCGCCCCCTTGCGGAAGTCCGCATCCGCCATCGATGGCAGCGGCAGCTCATCGCTCAGCCGCGCATCCACCATCTTCAGATCCGCCAGCACCGCCTTGGTGTCCCGCGCCCCCACCGCCTGCCCGAACAGGTTCGGCAGCACCCCCGCACCCAGCGTCGCCGCCAGCATCGCCGCCGCCACCCACTTCGTCGCACGACCGCTCTCACGACCGCTCTTTTGAACACCCATGGCATCCTCGCTTTTCGGCAACCACAACCCATCATCCTACCCGCGCCCGGCCCCCGGTTCCCCTCCCGACCCGTCACTTTTCCTGCCCGTTTCTGCTAAACTGGCCTGGCTTGGGAAAGCTCCAGCCAACGCCCTCAACAGGTATGATGCCGTGAATCCGCTTTCGTCACAAATTTCCTCCCCCTTCCCGCTCCCGGCCGCCCCCCCGCGCCCCATTCGCGTCGGCCCCTTCACCCTGCCCCTCCCCGCCATGCAGGCCGGCCTCGCCGGTTACTCCGACATGGCCATGCGCACCGTCGCCCGCCGCCGCGGCTGCCCTTACGCCGTCACCGAGGCACTCCTCGACCAGGTCCTCCTCCGCGGTGGCCGCGGCCGCGAAAAAGGCGCCATCCTCTGCGACGAAGACCATCCCGTCGCCAGCCAGCTCATGGGCTCCGAAGCCGACGAACTCGCCGCCGCTTCCAAGCTCCTCGTCGACGCCGGCTTCGACGTCATCGACCTCAACTTCGCCTGCCCCGTCAAAAAAGTCATGGGCCGCTGCCGCGGCGGCTTCCTCCTCTCCGATCCCCAAACCGCCATCACCATCATGCGCAAGGTCCGCGACACCCTCCCGGCCACCCCCCTCTCGATCAAGCTCCGCCGCGCCCTCAACGAAACCGCCCAAGCCGCGGATTACTTCGACCAAGTCTTCAACGAAGCCGTGAACCTCCAGTTCGCCGCCATCGCCGTCCACGGCCGCACAGTCGAACAAAAATACACCGGCACCGCCAACTGGGACTTCCTCGCCCAACTTAAAAGGCGCCTCCCGCAAACTCAGCACTCAGCACTCAGCACTCAGCACTCCCCAACGCTTTTCGGCTCCGGCGATGTCTTCACCGCCCACGACGCCCTCCGCATGTACCAGCACACCGGTCTCGACGGCATCTGGATCGCCCGCGGGGCCATCGGCAACCCCTGGATCTTCCGTGAATTCGCCGCCCTCCTCCAGGGAAATCCGCTGCCGGCGCCTCCTTCCGTCCACGAACAGCGCGAAGCTCTCCTCGAACACTTCTCCCTCGCCGTCAGCATCTACGGCGAAGACCTCGCCTCCCGCCAGATGCGCAAAATCGCCATCAAGTACAGCAAGCTCCACCCCAACGGCCCCACCGTCTGGCGCGAATTCATCGCCGTCAAATCCCAGGCCGAATGGAACGCCGTCCTCACCCGCCACTACACCCTCGACGCCCCCGGCGTGGTCGTCCCCTCCGTCCCCGACGCCGAAGACACCTGCAAACTCTCCTGCGAACCGGCGACGTTATAAATGGTCCACAAATGAACACGAATGAACACAAATCGCCAGACATCACGCCGCCAACGTTGACGGAAATAATCATTGGTTGCGCGCTGAAAGTGCACAACACCCTTGGCGCAGGCTTCCTCGAGAAGGTTTATGAAAACGCACTCGTCCACGAGTTAAGAAAAGCGGGAGCCTTCGTGGAGCAGCAAAAGTCCATCCCCGTCTACTACGATGGGATACTCGTTGGCGACTACATCGCAGACCTGGTGGTCAATCACAAAGTCATCATCGAGCTGAAAACCGCCAAGGCCCTCGCCGAAGAATTCACTGCGATTTGCCTCAATTATCTTCGCTCCGCCGCCCTGCCCATTTGCCTCCTCTTCAACTTTGCAAAGCCCCGTCTCGAATGGCGCCGGCTTGTCGGTGAAGCGTATGCCAATGAGCCCCATCCCCTCTAAACCTCATTTGTGTCCATTCCTGTTCATTTGTGGATAGTTTATCGTCAATGCCCTCGCGAATACTGATCATCAAGCCCTCCAGCCTCGGCGATGTCGCCACCACCCTCCCCCTCCTCTGCGACCTCCGCCGCGCCCACCCCCACGCCCGGATCGACTGGCTCCTCCACCCCGCCTTCAAATCCCTCGTCGAAAACCACGACGCCCTCCACGCCATCCTCCCCTTCGATCGCAAACGCCTCGGCGCCTGGTTCTACAAACCCTCCGCCTTCGCCGGCCTCTTCCGCCTCATCCGCACCCTCCGCAAAAACAAATACGACGCCGTCATCGACGCCCAGGGTCTCCTTCGCTCCGCCCTCTTCACCCGCCTCACCTCCGCCCCCATCCGCATCGGCTTCGGCGACGCCCGCGAAGCCGCACCCCTCGCCTACACCCACAAGGTCTGGCTCCCCGAGGGCGGCAAAAAAATGCTCGCCGTCGACCGCATGCGCGCCCTTGGCAAACCCCTCGGCACCAATCCCACCACCCCCGCCGACTTCCGCCTCCCCCTCCAGCCCGCCGCCGTCGAAAAAGCCGCCGCCCTCCTCCCCTCAGGCGACTTCGTCACCGTCATCCCCGGCGCCCGCTGGAACACCAAACGCTGGCCCATCGACCGCTACACCCAGATCGTCCAGAACCTCCTCGCCCAAAACGCCCCCGTCCTCCTCCTCGGCAGCCCCGACGAAAAACCCCTCTGCGACCAGATCGTCGCCCAACTCGAAACTCGAAACTCAAAACTCGAAACTGTCGTGAATCTCGCCGGCAAAACCGACCTCGCCACCATGTCCGCACTCCTCGCCCGCACACGCCTCCTCATCGCCAACGACTCCGGGCCCCTCCACGTCGCCGCCGCCCTCGGCACCCCCGCCGTCGCCCTCTACGGACCCACCAACCCCGCCTTCGTCGGCCCCCACAACCAACTCCACAACGTCCTCCGCCACGACGTCCCCTGCTTCCCCTGCCGCCACCGCGACTGCTCCCACCACTCCTGCATGAACGGCCTCACCACCGACATCGTCTGGCAAAAAACCCAATCCCTCCTCACGCCCACCATCAATGGCGCCTCCCGCGCACCGGCCCCCGCCCACACCCAAATGAATAATGAATAATGCCCAATGAATAATCCCCCAATCATCCTCGCCAGCGCCTCCCCCCGCCGCGCCGAGCTTCTCACCCAGGCCCACATTCCCTTCCAGGTCATCGTCTCCCCCACAAAAGAACCCGCCCGCAAACCCCCACTCCTCCCCACCGAAATCTGGCCCACCACCCTCGCCTACATCAAAGCCGCCGCCGTCCAAAAGCATCTCGAAACTCGAAACTCGAAACTCGAAACTAAAATCATCCTCGCCGCCGACACCATCGTCATCTCCCCCACCGGCGCCATCCTCAACAAACCCCGCAACCGCCCCCACGCCAAACAAATCCTCCTCTCCCTCTCCGGCAAAACCCACACCGTCATCACCGGCCTCTGCCTCCTGCAGGGCCAAAACCTCCGCCTCACCGCCGCCACCGCCACCTGCAAAATGAAACGCCTCTCCAAAAAAGAACTCGACGCCTACCTCGACTCCCACCTCTGGAAAGGAAAAGCCGGCGCCTACGGACTCCAGGACGCCCACCACGACCCCTTCATCACCCTCCTCTCCGGCGACCCCACCACCGTCATCGGCCTCCCCCTAACCCTCCTCCAACAAGAACTCGCCACCTTCCCAAAGAACTAACCACCCCGCACCCCGTCCCAACATTCGTCATTTGTCATTTGTCATTCAGTCATTCGCCCACCCCCGACCCGCTCCGCCAGCTCCACCACCCGCAACTCAATCCGCAACGCCTCCTCCCGCCGCGCCAACCCCGCCGCCGCAATCCGCTCCTGCAGCGCCCACACCGCGCACGCAAAGTAAAACACAAACACATACAGCACCCCGAACGTCGACGCCGGATCCGCCGGATGCCGCAGCCCCATCAACATCGCCACCACCGTCAACGTCCCCGCCGCCCCCGTCAGGGCCTGCGCAATCGACCCCACCGCCTTCCGCGAATGTTTTCGCCGATACAGATCCCGCGCGATCAGCGCCGCCGCCCACCCAAATCCCACCAGCAGCGCCGCCCACCCCGTCCCCAGCAGCGGCCCGGGCCGATACCGTGCCAGCGCCCACACCAATCCCCCCATGCACGCCACCAGCACCACCAGCAGCCCCGCCCCCACCGCCCCCGACCGCCACGTCAGCCGCGGGTTCATCAGCGACTCCACCTCCGCCTCATACGCCGCCCGCAGCTCCGGCTTCATCTCCTGCGCCGCCAGCAACCCCTTGCGAAACCCGTCCGTTTCACCTGCCATCTTCGGCTCCTTTCAAAATCTTCGACAACGCCGCCTTGCCATAATGCAGCCGCGATTTCACGGTCCCCACCGGCACCCCCAGCACCGTCGCAATCTCCTCCAGCGACAGCTCCTCCAGAAAAAACAGCGTCAGCACCTCCCGCTGCGCCAGCGGCACGCGGTCCAGCGCCCGATGCACCGCCTCCGCATTCTCCAGCGCCGCACTTTCATCGCCCGCCGCCTCCGCCTCCGCCAGTGCCCCATCGCCCCCTTCCGCAGATCCCCGCCCCCGCATCCGGCTCACCGCCAGGTGCCGCGCCGTCGTGTACAAAAACGCCGGCAGCGCCCGCGCCTCCCGCAACGTCCCCAGCGACCGATACACCTTCAGCCACGTCTCCTGCAGCAGCTCCCACGCATCCGCTTCCGTCGCCACGATCCGCCGCAGGTAATAAAACAGCGACCGCTCCCACATCCGCACCAGCTCCCCAAACGCCGCCCGCTCCCCGCGCTGCCACCGCACCACCAGCAACTCGCACTCCAATATCTGTTTCTCTGACAGCAATTCGCATCCTTCCCATGGAACAAAAGGCAGGACGCTCGCCACCCCCCAAAGGTTCAACCATTCTCCAACCCGCCGCCCCTTTCCCCCCACCCACCCCCTCCCGTTACAATGGAACCCTCCAAAACCGACCTCCCAAAGGACTTCCCCATGCCGACCGCCCGCCCCCACCGCACCGCCCTCCCCCGTTACTTGTCATTGGTCATGTCATTTGTCATTTGTCATTTGTCATTCGCCCTCCTCCCCGCCTGCTCCCCCTCAAGCGCCGAAACAATCCCCGCCACAGAAACCGCTCCCGCCCCCGTCACCGTCACCATCCAGAACAAACCCTTCCAGCTCGAAGTCGCCACCACCGAAGAACAGCACGCCCGCGGCCTCATGTTCCGCACCTCCATGCCCGCCGACCATGGCATGCTCTTCGTCTTCGACAAGCCCGCCACCTACTCCTTCTGGATGCACAACACCCTTATCCCCCTCGACATCATCTTCCTTGACCCGTCCGGTAAAGTCGTCGATATCCACACCCGCCAGCCCAAAGACGACACCGGCATGCCCCCGCGCGCTCCCGCCCTCTTTGTTATCGAACTCAACGCCGACACCGCCAAAAGCCTCAACCTCAACCTCGGCGACACCATCCGCCTTCCTGATAAATTCCTCAAGCCCACCCCCAATAAAAACGACAAATAACACATCCCCGGCCCCATCGGCCGCCCACGTCGGCACGTAACGCCACCTCGCCGTACGACGCGCCACCCGCGCGCACCGAGTCACGTCATGACCTACACCACCCACGCCCCCGCCCTCACCCAAAGCCCGCCCCCTCCTCGCGGTGGCGCCAGTGGGACTGCCCACCCAGCTCGCCCCCTGGACGAGCCCGCCCCCTCCCTCAGCACTCAGCACTCAGCACTCAGCACTCAGCCCCGCGTCCTCGTCATCACGGACCACCTCCCCCACGACCTCCCCTCCCTCGCCTCCCTCCTCGCACGCCCCGATTTCAAATTCCTCCTCGCCCCCCTCGAAGACGCCCC
>JBEHXY010000113.1:0-9833 GCA_048498455.1 Planctomycetota bacterium
TTCCGGCGCATCCTGGAAAACCTGCGCTCCGCCTCGCAGGGTTCGATCCCGATCGCCACCGAGCTCGACCTCGTCAGCCAGCCCGACACCTCCAAGGCCGGCAACCCCGTTTACAACATCAAGTACTGCCTCATCGGCACGCAGCTGGCGGAAATCGACGACCGCTACGGCACCAACATCCTGGCCGACAACGTCACCGCCTTCACCCCTACGGTCATTCAGTCGACCAAGCCGTCGCTCTACCAGATCACGCTCACCCTCACGACGCCCGAAGGCGACACCATCACGCGGCAGTGCAACATCACGGCGCGCAATTTCTAAAGGCTCCGAGTCGCCCCGTCACGCCCCCGCGCGCACCTCCGCGGTCGCCAGCAGGTCCGGCCCGCCCAGCGGCTGGCCTTCCTTGTAAAACGCCGCGGCCTCGGCCCCGACTTTTTCACGCATGCCGTTGAGTATTTCCGCGGCTTCGACCTTCCCCGCCGCGGGATTTTCCGCGGTCGATTGCAGGGCCCGCGCCAGCCACACCCGGTGCAGCACGCTCTCGACGACTTCGCCCGCATGCTCCACCTTCACTCCCATCGGCCCCAGCCCCGCGGCGCGCACGCGCAGGAGCGCCTGCCGCTGCTTGGTCTTGGGAATCGGCGAGGAGGGCAGCACGCTCAGCAGCACCTGGTCGGCCAGGGGCAGGGCCCCGTGGCCCTCTTCGCGCGTGCCGGGAACGCACACGCAGCCGTGGGCCTCGCACCAATAAGCCTTGGCGAAGCTCCGGCGGAACCGGCCCGCCAGCCGCTCGAAGTGATCGCCCGCCCGGTCACCCAGGGCATGGAGTCCTTCGGCCACGGCCTCCAGCGCGGCATACCACAGCGCGTTGAGCCGCAGGGCGCCCTTGCCCTCCGCCACCAGCATGCCGCCATCGTCCATCCGCACGGCCCCCGCCCCGTCAGCCCCGGAGATCACCCCCTGGACCATTTTCTTGCCGCGCGGCAGCAGCACCGCGCGCACGAACTCCATATCCGCCCCCGCGGCATTCGCATACACGTGGCCCGCCCGCACAAACCACAGGCTCGCTTCAAGATCGCCCGCGCCCCCTTCCGCGCGCTCCGGCAGCAGCAGCTCTCCCATCGCCGCGGCGGGTTCCAGGGCCCGCCGCATCCCCACGAGGTCCTGCGAAAACACCGCCGGCACCGCGGCCATCAACGCCCACATCCGCCCCTCTGCAGGAAGTCCCTTTCCCTCAAACGCCCCCGTCACCCCGGCTCCATCACCAGCCGCCATCGCACCTCCTACAAAAACCCCTCAAACGATAAAGTGCCCGTGCTCTCCAAACAAGCATCACGTTCCCGCCAACGCCTTCTCCCCACATGCGAAAATGGCCAAGCGAGGCCCCTTCGGCCCACCCCCGCCCGGCGGCCGGCCGCCTGCCCCTTTGCGTTTTGACTTTTAACCAGCGACACTACCCCCTTGGCCCGCGTCCTGGAATTCCTACGCATGCTCTCCGAACGCACCCGAAACTCCATCGTCGGCTTGACCATCCTCATCGCCCTCGTGGGCCTGATGTGGGGCATCTTCGTTCTTGGCATGCTCCCCGCCATCGGCCACAAACGTCCCTACACCCTCACGCTGGTGACCACCAATGCCAACGGCATCGCGTCGGGCGGCAAGGTCGACCTCAACGGCGTGAACATCGGACAGGTCACCGACGTCAAACTCGTCGCCAACAACGACCAGGAAATGGTCGCCCACGTGATTTTGCAGATCGACGGCGAGACCAACATCCCGGCGTCCTCCCAGGCCATCCTCGGCCGGCCCACCGCGGGCATCGGCAACGCCTTCGTTTCCATCCTCGCCTCCAATGCCAAGCCGCCGCTGCTGGCCCATGACGGCTCCGCCACCCTTAACGCCGTTCCCGCCGACGCCAGCCTCATTCCGGCGTCGGTGATCAAGAACATCGATGAACTTCAGAAGAACATTTCGGGCCTCGCGGTCGAACTCACGACCGTCGCGCGGGATCTTCACGGCCTGCTCGCCACGGCGCCGCCGGACCTCGTCGACGCCCCGCCGGACCCCAACAATCCCACGGCCACCCGCCCGACCGACAACATCTCCACGGTCGTGATCCGCCTGAATCGGACGGTCGCCTCGATCCAGTCGCTGCTGGGTGATCCGGCGCTGCAGAAAAACATCCGGACCGTGGTGCAGAACATGGCCGACGCCTCCGCGCAGCTCAAGACCACCCTCGACAACGTGAACAAGACCCTGGCCACCGCCAACACCACCGTGGGCACTTTCAACAACGCCGCCACCCGCGCCTCGGATACCCTGGACGTCACCCAGACGCAGATCGTCAAGGTCTCCGAACGGCTCGTCACGCTGCTGGATTCGCTCGACAAGACCACGCGCGAAATCACCACCGGCAAGGGCACCACCGGCAGGCTCATCTCCGACCCCAAGCTCTATGAAGGCCTCGTCGACCTTTCCACCTCCCTCAAGAACACCGTCAACGACCTCGACTTCATCATCCAGAAATGGAAGGACGAAGGCATCAAGTTCAACCTGAAATAACCCGCCCATGTCCGCCACCGTTCCCACCGGCCAGCAATCCGAATCCGACGTCCTCGACGTCCGCGCCGACGTCTGGCAAAAACGGCCGCTGCTCCGCAAGATTTACAACGGCTACTTCGCCGAAATGCTCTCGCTGTTCGCCGCTCCCAACAACCCGCATGGCCGCTTCGGGCTGATCCTCGAACTCGGCGGCGGCTCCGGGAATTTCCGGCAGTTCTTTGAGGACCGCTCCTCGGCTTCCAGGCTTGCCCCGCAGGGCACCCTCATCGCCTCCGACATCGTGCCCACCCATCACTGCCACCTCGCCGCCGACGCCACGGCCCTGCCCTTCGCCGACGACTCCGTGGACAACATCGTCATGCAGGATGTGCTGCACCACATCCCCTTTCCGCTGCAATTCCTGGCCGAGGCCCAGCGCACGCTGCGTCCCGGCGGCCGGGTGGTGATGACCGAGCCCTACATTTCCCCCGCCTCGCGCCTGGTGTTCAAACTGGCCCATCCCGAGCCGGTCGTGCCCTCCGCGGAAATCTTTTCCGAGAATGGCGCGGCGGATCCTTCGCCCCTGCGCGGCAGGGGCGCCTTCGCCTCCAACCAGGCCACGCCGACGCGCCTCTTTTTCCGTGACCTGCACCACTTCCGGCGGCGCTTCCCCCGGCTCAAGGTGCTTGCACGCCGCCGCCGCTCGCTGCTGGTGTATCCCTTGTCGGGCGGCTTTTCCGGCCCGCAGCTTCTCCCGCGGCCGCTGCAATCGCCGGCGTTTCTCTTCGAAAAGCTGCTCCAGCCGCTGGCGCCGCTGATGGCCTTTCGCCTGCTGGTGGCGCTCGAAAAACAATAATTCCGCCGCGCTCCTCCATTTCCTGATCCTTCATCTTGGCGAACCGGTTCCTCGCGCGCTACACTCCGTCACCCCGACACGGACGTCGCTGGAGCGCCGACATGAACGCCACCCTCCCGCAGTTGCTGCTCCAGATCGTCCTGATCCTCACGGCCGCGCGCATCTGCGGCCTGCTGCTTCGCCTGCTCGGGCAGCCCCAGGTCATCGGTGAAATGGCCGCCGGCATCCTGCTGGGTCCCTCGCTGCTCGGCCGCTTTGAAAACGGGCAACTGCTCGAAGCCCTCTTCCCTGCCGCCTCCCGTCCCAATCTCGAACTCTTCGCCCATCTTGGCATCATCCTGTTCATGTTTCTCGTGGGCCTCGAGGTCGATGTCTCGCGCATCCGCCAGCAGGGCAAGGCCGTTCTTCACACCGGCATCGCCTCCATGGCCATCCCTTTCCTCTTCGGGCTGGCCGTCGCTTTCGGACTGGTGCGCGCGGGCTACGGCGCCGGCGATGGCGGCACGCGCCTCGGGTTCGTCCTCTTCATCGCCACCGCCTTCTCCATCACCGCCTTCCCCGTGCTCGCGCGCATCCTCACCGAGGCGAACATGCTCCGCACGCGCGTGGGCACCGTGGCCATCGCGTGCGCCGCCCTCAACGACATCGCCGGCTGGTGCCTCCTGGGCGCCGTCTTCGCCCTGGCCAGGGGCGCCGAATCCGGCGCCGCCACGGACATCGCCTGGAACGCCCTCGCCACCCTCGGCCTGGCCGGCGCGTATCTCGCCGCCATGGTCCTGCTGATCCGCCCCGTCCTTCGCCGCCTGCAGGCCCTCTTCGACGCCCGCGGCTATCTCTCGGCGGATGTCCTCGCCGTCCTCTTTATCCTCCTGACCTTCTCCAGCCTCATCACCGATCGCATCGGCATCCACGCCCTCTTCGGCGCTTTCATGCTCGGCGCGATGATGCCTTCCGAGGAACGCTTCGTCGCCCATCTCACCGCCAAGCTCGAAGACCTCGTCACCCTCCTGCTGCTGCCCCTGTTCTTCGCCTACACCGGCCTGCAGACCAACCTTGGCCTCATCGCTTCGCCGCGCATGTGGGCGATTGCCGGCCTCATCACCGCCGCCGCCACCGTGGGCAAACTCGGCGGCACCGCGATCGCCGCGAGCCTCGGGAAAATGTCCCCTCGCGAATCGATCGCCCTGGGCGTCCTGATGAACACCCGCGGCCTGATGGAACTGGTGATCCTGAACCTGGCCCTCGAACTCCACGCCATCACCGCCGACGTCTTCTCCATGATGGTGATGATGACGCTCGTCACCACCGCCATGACCGCGCCGCTGCTGCGGCTGCTGTATCCGCCCGCGCGGCGCCGCGCCGAACTCCTCGCCGCCGCCGGCGCCGCCGAGCCCGCGCCCGAAGATCCCGGCACGCGGGTCGTCCTGGCGGTGGCGCGCCCCGCGACCGTCCCCGGCCTCGTGCGCGCCGCCGCCATGCTCCTGGGCCGTCGCACCGGCAGCCTCTGGGCCCTGCACGTCGACCGCGCCGAAGACCACGAGCATCGCGAAGAGCAAGCCGACCCGCTGGCCCTGGCGCAGCAGACCGCCAAGGACCTCGATTCCCCCATGCAGACCGTCAGCCTGATCTCCGACCGCTTCGCCGATTCCATCCTCGAACTCGCCCAGCGACGCGCCGCCGCCTGGATTGTCCTGGGTTTCCACAAGCCCGTGTTCAACAGCTCGCTCCTGGGCGGCACCACCGGCCGGGTCATGAACGAGGCCGCCGCCTCCGTCGCCGTGCTCGTCGACAAGGGCCTCGTCGACGTGAAGCGCGTCCTCGTTCCCTACATGGGCCACCCCCAGGACATCGGCGCCCTGCTGGCCGCCGAACAGCTCGCCCGCTGGCCCGGGGTCGAGGTCACCATCCTCCACCTCGTCACGCCCGAACGCCGCGGCTCGCAGCCCCTGGGCGTCTCAGGCCTGCTGGAAAAACAATTCCCCGGCGATGCCAACCAGACCATCCGCATGCAGGTAATCGAAACCAAATCCCCCATCGACAAGGTGGTCGAGGAATCGTACCGCTATGACCTGATGGTCCTGGGCCTCTCGCCGACGTGGCGCGAATCCGACGCCTGGCTCACCGCCAAGCAGGAGTGGGTCGCCCAGCAGTCGCAATGCTCCGTCCTGCTCACCCGCGCCGGAAAAACCGCCACGCCCAGCGCCGCTCCCGCATCCGCGGCCCCCGCGCTCGCCCCTTCCCCTCCATGAATGTCGCCCGTTCCGCGTCCCTCCGGTCCTTCCACCGCTAATGGCCGCCGGCGTGCTTCCCCTCCATCTCCCGCACATATCGGGTCGTCGCCTCGCGCGCCTCGGGCACGCTCCGCTCAATCGCCAACGCCCCCTCCGCCCGCCCCTTCGCCACTTCCCCGAGCACCCAGCAGTTCTCCGCCATCAGCAGATGCGTCGCCGACTCCGCCTGATCCGAAAGCGCAAACGTCGCCTCCGCCGCCTCCCGCAGCAACGCCTTCCCGGCCGCATCCAATGCCCCGCCTCGTTCCCGCAACGGCACCATCATTTCCTGCATCTCCGCCGCATCCCCGCTCCGTTTCGCCGCGGCCACGACCTCCTGCCCCAGCGTGAAAGCCGCCGCATCGTGCCCTGCCGCCAGCATCGCCGCAAAGCGCTCCGCCCGCTTCATCCGCCCCATCGCAGGATGGGCTCCCGCCGCAATCCTCCATGCCGCATCGCCAGCCGCCAAGCCCTGCTTGTATGCCGCCAGCGCCGCCGCAAATTCTGCCCCCGCCGCCTTCAACCTTGCCGGTCCCTCCTTTACCTCCCAGCGTCCCGCCACCACCTCCTCCACGACCAGTTCCGCCTGCAGCGAGTGCCCCATCCACGCGATGCGTCCCTCGCGGTCCACCACCACCGCCCAGGGAATCCCCGGCGCGCCGCTTGCCTTCAACCACGCCGCGTCCATGAACTTCGCCGCCCCGTCATATGCCACCCGGTACGCCATCTTTTTCCCCTGCCGCTCCACAAACCCCTGCACCTTCTTCAGCGTCTCCTCCGTCCACTTTCCATCCTCCCACACGTCCACCCCGCACACGATCACCCCCTGCTCCCCATAGGCCTGCTGCAACCGCGTCAACGCCGGAATCGTCTGCACGCAGGGCCCGCAAGACGTCGCCCAGAATTCCACCACATACACCTTGCCCTTCTCCAACTGATCAAACGCCTCTCCTTTCAAAAACCGCTCCACCCGGAATGCCGGCGCCAAGTCCCCGGCCGCCAGCTTGCCCTCCGCGGCCGCCGCCCGCACCGCCGTGCACACCGTTGCTGCGACCAGCACCATCACCTGCACCCCCGCCGCCCCCATCGTCCACTGACCGTTGCGCGCACGTTCCATGCACCGCCTCTTTCACAAACGAACCCGTCATCTCACCAGCAACATCACGGCCCCCGCCGCCCCGCCGCCTACTGAATCACGTCCTTCACCTTCCCCGCAAATTGCTCCACGGTGATCGACCCCGCGCCCGCCGCATCGATGTCCGCCTTCTGCGCCCTGAGCGTCCAGCGCACCGCCTGCCCCACGTCGTTCTCCCCGCTCACCGTCACCGTCACAAATTCCTCCGGCTTCAAGTGGCGAAAGTGCTTCGCCTCCAGCAGCGCCGCGACGATCCCCTTCCGCAGCAGCGCCACCCGCTCCTCGCTGAAGGGCGCCGGCATCTCCGCCGGCTGATACGTCACTCGATCCGCCCGCAACGTCGCCCCTGCGGATGCCCCCTGCATATACCGCATCTCCGCCTCCCGCTTCGCCAGCAGCCGCGCCTCTACCGTCTGCGCGTCCGCTCCTGTGGACAACTGCTGCTTCGCCGCATCCCATGCCGACGCTGGCGCCGCCGGCTGCCCGCCGCCGGGCGCTTTCGCGCTGCCCATTAGCGGCCACCGCACCGCTCCCATCACCACCACCCCGCTGCCCTCGATATACAACGGCCCGTGCTCCTGGTCCGGACGCACGAAAATCCCCATCGCCTGCGAACTCCCCGCACCACCCGCCGAGTGAATCGCTTCCGCCACCAGTTTGTCCATCACCGCCAGATCCTCTTCCCACTCCCCGCGCACCTTCGCGGGAAGTTTCTCCGTCACCACCACCGCCGGCCGCTCCGCGCCCGCCGCTGCGGACCGCATCATCGCCACGCCCGTCGCCGTCAGCGACGTCGTCGCCGCCTTCGCCTCCGCGCTCTCCGCCGGCACCCACGTCACGTTCCCCCCGCGAACGACGCCCATGCGCCCGTCCTGCTGCACCGTCCCCTGCACCGTCTCGGTCTCCTGCCCGCGCGCCCCGATCGCCGCCGTCATCACCACCGCCGCCGCCAACACCTGCACCATCTTCATAACGCACCTTTCAAAAGAATCACCTATTGAACCCATTTTGACCCATACGCAACAGAACAACTCACGGCGCGGGCGCCGCCACGATCTGCTCAAACGCCGCCTGCGTCCGCACCGCCACCGTCTCAATGTCCCGCCGCAACGCCGCCGCATCCGACGCCCGCCGCGCCTCCATCACCGCCAGCGCCTGCGTGACCGCGCCCTCAAACCCCTCGCGCTCCGCCTGCTGCCGCGCGACATCCTTTCCCACTTCCGCCCGAATTTCCGCCCGCACCTCCTCCGCACTCACACCCCGCGGCGCCGTCAGCCGCGCCGCGCCAAAGCCCGCCACCACCAAGCCCACCGCCGCCGCCACCTTCCACGCCCCACGCCACACCGGCCGCCGCACCACCGGCCCCTCCGCCAACCGCCACCCGCGCAGCTCCCCGCGCACCGCCTCCCACCGCGCCACCTCCTCCCGGCATTCCCCGCACGCCGCCAGGTGCCGCTCCACGGCCGCTCGCCGCTCCCCTTCCAGCTCCCCATACACAAACCCCGCCAGCTCCCCCGGCTCCACATGGTCCATGCCATCCATCATCAAACCCTCAATAAAATCCCCATCCGTGTTCATCCGTGTTCATCCGTGGCTAATTCCCGTCGCCCCTCTCCCAACCGCGGCCCCAGCCGCTTGGCCAGTTCCCGCATCGCCTCCGCCATGCGCCACTTCACCGTCCCTTCCGCCACCCCCAGCACCTCCCCGATCTCCCGAAACGTCAACCCGTGGTACTCCCGCAGAATCACCACCTCGCGCAGCCGCTCTCCCAGTCCCGCCAGCGCCTCCTGCACCAGCACCACCCGCTCGCGCGTCTCCGCCCACTCGGCCGGCCCCGGTTCCGCCCCATGCACCTCCCGCTCCCCCAGCGCCACCTCGCCCCGCCGCTCCGTCCGCCGCCATTCCTCCCGGCACACGTTGACCGCGATCTGCCACAGCCACGTCGAAAACGTCTTCCCCTCCAGGTATTGCCCCCGCCGCGCAAAGACCCGCACAAACGTCTCCTGCGCCAGATTCTCCCCCCGCTCCTCCCCCGCCATCCGCGCACACAGCCGCCCGATCGGCCCCTCCCAGCGCTTGACCAGCTCCGCAAACGCCCCCGCATCGCCGGTCCGCCGCACTTCCCCCATCAACCCCTCATCGCCAACCCGCCCTCCCCCGAAAATGGCGCCCAACCAACCCATACCACCTCACACCGGAATAATCCTTACCCCCGTACTATGCGCACCCCTCCCCCTTTCGCCGGAAAAAAATCAAAAATAAATCTGGATCGCCCCGAGCCGGCTCCCTCCCGAACAACGCGCCAACGTCACACCGCTCTTTCCAGAGCCACCGCTCCTCCTCCCGGTCCCTTTCCTTAAATCGAAGAATCGTATCAAATGCGCTGTGGCCTCTCCGGAGAGTCGCCGCCCGCACTCCACGAGGATCCACCTCCATGGCCGACATTGCACCAGCAGCAGCACTCCCCGCGGCTCCCCCCGCCGGTGGCTTCGCACGAACCCTCCGCTGGCTCAAAGTCCACACCGGTCATGTCGTCACCCTCAGCCTCCTCGTCGGCGTCGTCGCCGGCCTCGGCGCCGTCCTGTTCTCCGTCATGCTCGACTTCGTTGACACCCTCGTCATGGCCCACTGGGCCGGTTACATCATGCCCAAGCCCGGCGCCGAAGGTGGCGTCACCGTCCTCGGCCCGCCCCTGCACCGCTGGGTCCTGCTCATCGCCCCCGCCATGGGCGGCCTGCTCACCGGCCTCCTCATTTACACCTTCGCCCCCGAAGCCGAAGGCCACGGCACCGATTCCGTCATCGACTCCTTCCACCGCCACAAAGGCGTCATCCGCGCCCGCGTCCCGCTCATCAAAACCGTCGCCTCCGTCCTCACCATCGGCACCGGCGGCTCCGCCGGCCGCGAGGGTCCCATCGGCCAGATCGGCGCCGGCTTCGCCTCCGCCCTCGCCGGCTTCCTCAAAACCCGCGACCGCGACCACCGCCTCCTCATCCTCGCCGGCGTGGGGGACGGCATCTGCGGCGTCTTC
>JBEHXY010000114.1:0-9820 GCA_048498455.1 Planctomycetota bacterium
AGCGGTCGGAGGTGGATTTTGTGCGGCCGATGGATGCGGATTTGACGGCGCGGGCGACGTTGCCTGAGGGTGGGGAGGTGGAGGCGTTTCTGGAGTCGGTGGAGCGGCGGCGGAAGGGGCGGGTGCGGGTGTTGTCGGAGGTGTTGAGCGGGGGGGTGGTGGGGGCGCGGCATGTGGGGGTTTTTATTGCGATCAAGTATTGATAGGTGAATGACAAATGCTAAATGACAAATGACAAATGACGGGGGGGCGAAGGCGAAGCTCGGAACTCGAAACGCGAAACCTGCGGATGGGGGGTGCAATGTGGGGATGGGCGCACAGGAGGCACGGGTACGGCCCCGAGGTGGGGGCTGTACCCGTGGCACCCGGCGGCCGGGATCGAGCAACCGGTATCCGTGGGGCCCGGGTGGGGAGGGGTGGGATGGATGCGGAGGGCGTTGGGCCCCCCGCATCCACGCGCTGATCTTTGATCAGCGGTTAACGGGGTCTTTTTGCCATTGGGCGAATTGGGTGGCGACTTTTTGGCCCCAGGTGCCGTACCAGGCGTAGCCGTTGCGGCGTTCGGATTCGATGTCGGCCATGGAGGATTTTTTGATGCCGTCGCGGCCGCAGAAGAAGGGTTGCTGGGTTTCGAGGTCGTAGAAGCGGGCCCAGAGGGGCGGGGCGTTGGGGTCCTGGACCAGGACGCGGTTGGGGCGGCCATCGGGGCCGGGCTGGGTGGTGACTTTGATGCCGGTGAGTTTGACCTTTTCGAACCAGGCGGCGGCGCCGCGGATGGCGGCCTTGGTGCGGTCGTCGGGATGGTCGAGGGACATAAGAAAGAGGGCGAGGCTGGCGCCTTCGGAGCCGCTGAAGGAGGGGAGTTCGTAGGCGCGGGCTTTTGCGGGGGCGAGGGTGACTTCGTCGTGCTGGGCGCACCAGCCGGTGGGTTTGCCGTCGACGAGGATCTGGCATTTGAGGATGCAGTCGAGGCCCTTGTCGAAGGCGGCCTTGGATTTGGCGCGGCGGTCGGCGTCGATGAAGGCGTATTGGGGGTGGTTGTCGAGGATTTCCTTGAGGAAGATCATGACTTCGGTCATGGCGTTGTCGTTGTAGGTGATGTGGCGGCCGTAGGGTTCGGGGCTGTTGGGGAAGCGCTGGGGCCAGCCGCCGTTGTCGTATTGGGCGGCGAGGAGGTGGTCGAAGCCGTTGAGGAAGGCGGCGGTGTAGGCGGGGGTGGCCTTGGCGGCGTTGGCCTTGGCGAGGATGCGGAGTTCGGAATAGGTGGCGCCATTGTCGATGGTGTCGACGGTTTCCCATTCACCGAAGGGGGCGCCTTCGACGTGGGGATGGGTGGGGTCGTAGTTTTTGGACCAGGCGCCGCGGGGCGTTTGCCAGGTGAGGACGTTGGCGGCGATGGATTGGCCTTCGGGGGAGGCGAAGAAGGTGTCGGGGCGGGAGGCGAAGTTTTCGGCGTGGGCACCGCGGAAGGCGGCGGGGGAGTTGGGGGCGCGGCCGGGGGAGGGATTGGTGGCGGGGGTGGTGGATTGGGCAAGGGCGGGGGTAATCAGAGATAAGGAGACAACGAGAGATGGAGACAAGAAGCGTGGGAGGAAGCGGGTCATGCGGCAGGTCCTTTTTTAAGTTGAGAGGAGGTCGGCTTATGGTCCAGCTTTTGTGGGGTGCAGGGGGGCGATAGGGTGGCTATTGTAATGCAGCGGAGCGATGCATGGAGAGTGTAGAAACGCGACAAAACGGGGCCGGGGTAGCGGAGCTGGGGGGAGCGGCGCGCGCGGAGGGGCAGGCAGTGGCGCCGGCGGTGGAGCAGACGGCGACGGTGGCGGGGCATGAGTTGACGGTGTTTGTGGAATCGCCGCCGCTGTTTGAGTCGATTTTGCGGGACATCAAGGGTGCGAAGGCGCGGGTGTGGGTGGAGGTGTACATCTTTTACAACGATCCGGCGTGCGTGCGGATTTCGGAGGCGTTGCGGGCGAAGGCGCGGGAGGGGCTGGATGTCCGGGTGCTTTACGATGCGGTGGGATCGGCGGCGACGCCGGGGGCGTTTTTCACGGAGATGACACAGGCGGGGGTGCAGGTGCATGCGTTCCACTCGGTGCTGGAGGGGCTGCGGCGGTTTCGGCCGCTGACGGTGTTGAACCGGCGGGATCATCGGAAGGTGATCGCGATCGATGAACGGATCGGGTATTTCGGGGGGATGAACCTGGTTGAGAATGCGGAGGATGTGGGGGAGGTGAAGGCGGAGGGGCGGCCGACGTCGTCGGGGTGGCGGGACGTGCATGTGCGGCTCGTGGGACCGCAGCAATCGGAGCTGGCGGAGAGTTTTGAGCGGTCGTGGCGTCGGGCGCATGGGGAGCAGGTGGAGCGGCGCCCGCGGGCGTATCGGCGGGCGTTGCAGGCGGTGACGTCGCGGGAGGGGCAGGAGGAGACGATCCGGTTTTTCGATTCGGGGCCGGGGACGCGGTATTCGCGGGCGGGCAGGGTCTTTACGCGGCTGATGCGTCGGGCGCAGTTTCAGATCACGCTGTCGATGGCATATTTCATACCGGTGGGGCAGAGTTTGCGGGCGCTGCTGGGAGCGCGACGGCGGGGGGTGCGGGTGCGGGTGATCGTGCCGGGGAAATCGGATGTGAAGCTGGTGCAGCGGGCGACGAATTATCTGTACGAGATGCTGCTGCGTCGGGGGTTTCGGATTTACGAACGGCGGCAGCGGATGCTGCATTCGAAGGCGATGGTGGTGGACGATTTGTACACGGTGGTGGGGTCGTGCAACCTGGATCCGCGGAGTTTGTACATCAACCTGGAGTTCCTGGCGGTGATCCGGTCGCAGACTTTCGCGCGGGTGATCGGGCGGATCTGCCGGTACGAGACGCGGCAGTCGACGCGGGTGACGCTGGGGGCGGTGAAGAAGGTGGGGTGGGTGCAGCGGGCGTTGAATCGGGGGGCGTGGGCGTTGCGGTGGTGGTTGTGAAGACTCAAAACTCAAAACTTAAAACCTTGGGCGGGGGCGGTTTCGGGTGGGGGGTGGTATTTCTTTAGGGAGGGGTGTTGTTAATCGTTGGGGGGATTGAAAATAGGGGGAATGTGCTTGCTTGGGGTTGTGGGGGAGGGGTAGGATTCGGGGAGGTGCAGGGTGCGTTGGCAGGCGTGCTCTCCCTCCACATCAAGCAGTGACATTTTCTGAAGGGTGCGCTCATGGGAAACGGGCAGGAGTCGTCGTCGCGCCGGGGAATGGCGACGGCGTTGTGGCTGGTGGGGTTGGGGCTGTTGGCGAATGCGGGGGTCAGCTTGTACACGAAGGGGTCTGGCGGGGGCACGGGGGGGTTGGAATTTTCGATGGATCAGAAGGCGTTTGCGCAGGCGTTGCAGAGCCCGAACCCGCAGCAGCTGCTGGGGGCGCGGGGGCTGTACATGATGCCGGCGCAACTGGGGCCGCAGGCGTGGGGGATTTACTTGATGGATGTCGATTCGGGGACGTTCTGCGTGTACCAGGTGCTGACGGATCCGACATCCGGGGCGCGGGTGCAGCGGGTGCGGTTGGCGGCGGCCCGGAGCTTCAAGCAGGACCGGTTTCTGGAAGACTGGAACAACGAGAAGCCGACGCCGGCGGAGGTGGGGACGCTGGTGCAGCAGCAGCGTCAGCGGCAGGGGCTGCGGCAGATGAACGACCAGCCGACGATTGATCCGACGCAGAAGCCGCCCGATCCGATGGAAGGGCTGGGCAACGGTCCGGACTTGCCGAAGTAAGTGCCGGGCAGGGGTAGCGGGTGGACGGAGAGCCGTAGGGCGGATACAACTAAAGAAGCACCACACCTCACGAGGAGCAGGGTTATGGCCAAGATGTTTTACACGATGGATGAAGCGGCCCAGAAGTTGGGCGTGTCGCAGGATGGGCTGAAGGACCTTGTGACGCAGAACAAGCTGCGTGAGTTCCGTGACGGATCGCGGGTGATGTTCAAGGTGGACCAGGTGGACAAGGTGGTTTCGGAGCGCCAGGCGGCGGTTGCGAAACAGCAGGGGACCTCGGGGCTATCGGATTCGGGAATTGCGTTGGCGGCGTCGGACTCGCAGGCGGGGGACGCGATTTCGCTGTCGGACACGGCGGTGCCAACGATGTCGAAGGACGACACGGCAGTGGTGTCGGGGCCGGGGGCATCGGACTCGGGGGTGAAGGTGTTTGAGAGCGGGGAAATGAAAGCGGTGGATGCGTCGGCGCAGACGCGGATTCAGAACCCGGCGACGGATTCGAGCGATCAGTTGTCGCTGGAAGGCGTGGGGTCGGGATCGGGTCTGCTGGATCTGACGCGGGAGAGCGACGACACGTCGCTGGGCGCCGAGCTGCTGGACGAGATTTATCCGGGCGGCGATGCGAAAGGGGAAACGGGGATTGCGTCGGCGTCGGGGATTTTTGAACAGGCGTCGACGGCCGACACGGCGAGCTCGACGGGTCTTGAGAATGTGGCAGCGCAGCAGCAGCAGGTGGTGGTAAGCCCGCTGGCGGGGGCAGTGGAAGAGCGTGATCCGTCGGCGGAAGCGTTCGGCGGGATGGCGTTTGCGGCGTTGCTGGTGATGATTGTGGCGGGGCTGGTGGCGGGGACGTTCTTCCGCGGTTACAGCCCGCAGTGGGTGGAGACGGCGGCGAGCAGCACGCAGAACCTGCTGATTTTCGCAGTGGTGCTGGTGCTGGTGAGCGGCCTGGTCACCGGCGTGGGGATGTTCATTGGGAAGGCTTCGCGGTAAGCGGGGACTTTGCACGAGATGTGGATGAAAGCCCGTGGCGTTTGCCGCGGGCTTTTTTTTTTTGGAGGCGCGCGGGAGGTGGATGCGGGTTCAGCACGAAGGGGGCGAAGGGCACGAAACGGGGAGGTCAGGGTTGGAGGGGATGGGTGTGGTATAGTTTTGAGTTGGGAGAGTTGCTTCGATGAAGATGCCGACGCTGGCGGGATTGGGGACGGACCTGTTGCGTTTGAGTGCGTGGCAGCGGGTGTGGACGTTGATGGCGCCGTTCTTGTGCGTGGGGGTTTATCTTGCGTGCGCGGGGCGGACGTGGTGGGTTTCGGGTGTGCGATCGGTGTGCATCCGCTGGTGGGGTATATCCATCCGGTGCACCTGGGGCCGGCGTGGGTGGGGGCGCTGGGGTTTTTTGTGGGGCTGGGGATGGTGGGGCGGCGGATGTGGAGGCCGGTGGGGCAACGCTGACTAATGCGAGGCGGCGGGAGGCGTGGCGTTTTGCGCGAAGGCGGCAATAGCGCTGCGGACCTTGGGAAAGAGCAGCCAGTTGTGGCCGTGGGCGTAGAGTTCGGCAAGGGCGGCTGCGGTTTGCCAGTGGTCGATACGGATGCGGTAGGCGGCGATGGCCATGCCGGTACGATCGCGGCCAGCGAAGCAGTGGACGAAGACGGGTGGGGGGGCATCGCCGAGGAGGGTAAGGAAACGTTGAGCATCGGCGCCGGTGAGGGTGTCGGCGTCCAGCGGCAGGGCGAGGTAGTTCATGCCGGCGGCGCGGACGAGCCGGGGCTCGCTCGTGGAGGCGTCATCGCGGAGATTGATGATGGTCTTGACGTGCATGGCGGCGAGGGTGGCAATGCCTTGTGAAGTGGGCTGCGCGCCGCGGTAGAGAGCGGGGGAGACCTGATCGAAGTTGGTGAGGCCGTCGTGATTTTGACCGACGGTAGCGCAGCCTGTGGTAAACAGCGTGGAGAGCAGCAGGGTCCGGACAAGCAGAAGGCGCATAGGTTCCTCAGAAAGGCTGGCTGGCCGCCGCGGGGAGGAGGTTGGTTTTGCGGAGTTCGCGTAGGGCTTCGATGAGTTGTTCGAGGTGGGTGTCGGTGTGGGTGGACATGAGGGAGATGCGGAGGCGGGCGGTGTTGGGGGGGACGGTGGGGGGGCGGATGGCGGGGATGAAGAGGCCCTTGTTTTTGAGGAAGGTGGTGGCGGCGAGGGCGGCTTCGGCGCTGCCGAGCATGACGGGGACGATGGGGGTTCGGGAGTCGCCGCAGTCGAAGTCGAAGGCGCGGAGTTCTTTGCGGAGGGTGTCCGCGAGGGTGAGAACGCGGGTGCGGCGCGCGGGATCGCGCTGGATAATGGTGAGCGCGGCGAGGGCGGCGGCGGCGCAGGCGGGGGGGAGTGCGGTGGTGTAGATGAAGGGGCGTGCGGCGTTGATGAGGGAATCGATGACGGTTTTGGGGGCGGCGAGGAATCCGCCGAGGGAGCCGAGGGCTTTGGAGAGTGTGCCGACGGTGAGGGCGATTTTTTCGGAGACGTTCTGGAGTTCGGCGAGGCCGGCGCCGGTGGGTCCAAGGACGCCGGTGCCATGGGCGTCGTCGAGGATGACGAGCGCCTGGTGCTGGTGGGCGACGTCG
Organism: Planctomycetota bacterium; assembly: GCA_048498455.1. GTDB lineage: Bacteria > Planctomycetota > Phycisphaerae > WQYP01 > WQYP01 > CALCHA01. Next base: position 6,360 of record JBEHXY010000114.1, read on the forward strand.
CAGGCGGCGGGGAGGTCGGCGAGGTCGCCATCCATGGAAAAAACGGTGTCGGTGACGAGGAACTTTTGCGGCGCGGCGTCGCCGTCATCGCTGCGCGCGAGGAGGTCGGCGGCGCGGGCGTAGCGACGGTGGGGAAAGGTGCGATGTGTGGCGCCGGAGGATTTCGCGGCGTCGAGAAGGCTGGCGTGGTTGAGCTTGTCGGAGACGACCAGGTCGTGCTTGCCGGCGAAGGTGGTGAGGGCGGCGAGGTTGGCCATGAAGCCGGTGGGGAAGAGGAGGGCGGCCTCGGTTTTTTTCAGGCGGGCGAGTTGCGATTCGAGCTGGTGGTGGAGGTCGAGGGATCCGGCAACGAGGCGGGAGGCGCCGCTGCCGGTGCCGAAGCGGGCGGTGGCCTGTTGTGCGGCGTCGATGACTTCGGGATCGGTGGCGAGGCCCAGGTAGTTGTTGGAGGAGAACTGGAGGTACTCGCGGCCGTCGATGGTGATGGTGGGGCCGGGAGGGGAGGAGAGGGGATGGAGTTCCCGGAGGAGGTGGTCGGCGCGGCGCTGGTCGAGGGCAGCTTGGAGGGAGGCGAGCCAGGCGCGGTGGTGGGGGGGGAGGGTGGAGGGATCACCTGAAGAGGGCATGGGCGGGTCCGGAAACGAAAGAAGCCTCGGGGCGGCCGAGGCTGGAGGTTGGTAGCGGGTTGTAAATGCAGATGGGGAAGGGGTTTTCAGGCCTTCGCGGCGACGGCGGTCTGGCCATCGCGGGCGGCGTTGGCCTTGGCGATTTCCTGCATTTTCAGCTTCATGAGGCGACCGACTTTGAATTTGACGGTGCGTTTGGAGGGGACGGTGACCCGCTCCATGGTCTTGGGGTTCTGGGCGACGCGGGCGGCGCGTTGCTTGCACTCAAAGACCCCGAAGTCGCGGAATTCCAAGCGGTTGCCGCGACCGAGCTCGGCGATGACCTCATCAAGGAATTGCTGCGTGACGCGTTTGACGATGACGCGCTTCACGTCCAGTTGTTCCGCAATGCGATCCACGAGTTCTTTTTTGGTGACCGTTCCCATGTTCTTCCTTTTCCTGCCCCCGGGGCAGGGTGAGAAATGCCGCTTTCGCGTGCGGGGGGGCTATGCCAGTCCCACGAGCTTCTAACCGGCCTACACGCGAAAGTTCTTCCGGGGATGGAGGTATCATGGCGAATCGTGGGCAGCGCGTCAAGATGAGACCTGACAATCGGTTCCGTGACGCAGCTCAGGGGACAGAAAGGGAGGAGCGGGTGACCCAGCTATAGCGATAGCCAGAGCCGCGTGGGGCCGAGATATTCTGCGCATCGACGGTGAGGGTACTGGCTGAGGAAATTTCGAAGAGGGGAAAGGACCCATAGGCAAATCGTTCGCTGCGCGGGAAGAAAAGGTCCTGCTCCTCGGCGCTGGCTAGGACGGTGTATGGGTTGGGCGGACGGACGGCGGGCAGATCGACGAGGGCGGCGGAGGGCACGTAGTAGGGGGGATCGATGGCGGCCGCGTGGTGCTGAGCTGCGGGTTGAGCAGCGCAGGCGGACAGGGCGGCGAGCGCGAAAAGGGCGAGCGGGCGCGTGGTTTTCATGGGGTCCTCCAGCGGATGCCCTTGCAAGGGCTATACCGACGGAGTGTCCGAGAATAGCGGGGGGATCAGCGCTGGAGGGGCGGGGTTCGGCCGCATGGGGCGAGAATGCGACATAGCGGCGCAGGGGATGTCGCGAGGAAGCAACGTGCGGCCGTGAGAGCGGGCGGGGATCAGGCTTCGGAGTTTTTGGTGATTTCGGAAGCGCCGGGGGCCTCGGTTGCGGCGGGATCTTCCCTGGGGATCAGCTCGGCGTGGGTGGCTTTGGCGGCGAGTTGGTCGAGGATTTCCAGGAGGGGTTCGCGCTCGAGTTCGTAGTCGTCGAACTTGGCGTGCTGGGGCTTGCCGGCGTCGTCGAGGTAGGTGATGTCGACGATGCCGGAGGATTTCCAGCGGGTGTTGTCGATAATGGTGATTTTTTCCCAGGGGATGGTGGTGCCTTTGGCGGGGGAGACGGTGGTGTCGTCGGCGACGACGCGGCGGGCCTGGCAGTGGAAGAACCACCAGATGGAGGCGGCGACGGCGGCGGCGAGGCCTGCCACGATGTATTTCTGGGTGGCCATATCGGTTTCGGAGTGCCAACCTTCGACCTTGGCTTCCTCGGTGGCGAGGCGGGTCATGGCGTTGCGGTCAAAGGAGGTGGCGTTGTTCCAGCCGGGCCAGATGGAGAGGGCGGGGAGGTTGTTGGTGGAGAGCTTGTTGGCGTCGACCATGGACTTCATGTAGTCGACGAGGCGGTCGTTGTCGCGGGGGTACTTGACGAAGCCGTCGTAGGCGAACCATCCAAGGAAGGCGGCGCACATGAGGATGATGAGGAGGTTTTTGTTGCGGACGGTGGTGGAAGCGCGGGCGACGAGGGGCATGGGGTGATTTCTCCTTGGGGGCGTGGTTGGGAGCCAGTGAAGAAAGATCGGCGAAAGGGGGGGAGGCTCTTGCGAGAAAACTGGGCTGGGGCGGGGTTATTGCAGGGTGTTGGCGGGGAAATCAGTCGGGGATGTGGGTGTTGTTGAGCACGAGGGTCCAGAAGACGTTTTTGAGGCGTTCGGGGAAGACGTCTTTGCCGACGGGGTGCTTGGGAATCCATTCGACGTTTTCCGGGTGACGGAGTCCCCACTCGATGAAGCGGGAGGTGTCGTCGAGCATGGTCTGGCGCCACTGCTCGTAGGTCTGGTTGCGGAGTCGGTGGTTACGCATGGGGTCCCCGAAATGCGGCTGTGATTATAGCCCGCGGCCGCGGGGGGAAGGGAAGAGAAGAGCGGAAGATTTTGGAGGTTATGTGATTTCGCAACTTCGGAAAGAAGCGGGCGCGGGGGGTGAACTTTGGGTGCGGGCTAGCGTAGGGAAGGCAGGGGCGGGAGGGGTTGTGAGGAGGAACGAGATGCGGCGGTGGATGCGGATGGTGATCGCCGGGAGCTGCGTGGCGGCAGCGGGAATGCCGGTGCGGGCCTGTTTGAACGACACAAAAACGGAGGATGCGGAGGTGGAGTTTCGCTCGCGGTATGAGCGGCAGGAGCCGGAGAAACACGTGGGAAGCCCGATGTTGATGGGGTTCAACGTGATGGGGTTGGGGGCGGCGGCGGTGGGCGGGGGGCTGGTGGCAACGGGCGCGTGGCAGCACCTGCGGCGCGGGAGGCGGGCATGAGGACTTTTGAAACGGTGATGCGGATGGTCGCGCTGTCGGTGCTGGGGTGCGTGGTGGGAAGCCTGGGGACGTGCGGGAATTTTCTGTCGCTGCAGGAGCGGTCGAAGGTGCGGGCGAAGATGTATCGGGTGGCCAAAATGCCGGGCGGGACGGCGCTGCGGATGGCGATGGTGCATGATGTGCTGCACGAGCGGTACCTGGTGCATGGGGAGGCGTGGAATCGGGAGCGGGTG
>JBEHXY010000115.1:0-9797 GCA_048498455.1 Planctomycetota bacterium
CCTTTCTGCGTTCTTCCGTGCGGTGATCAGGCGATCGTCGGTTTGGCGTCGTCCGGGCACACTCCCGGTCGCGATGGTTTCGCGGCCAAGTCAAAATCCATTCGGCCCAAAAACCCTCGGGGGTTACCCGGTTCGTTCCAGGGCCAAGACGCACAATTCTAGTAAATCCCCCGCCCCTCGCCAAGATGTCCCAGCCCCAATCCCAAAACCCCACCCCTCGCCTCCCACCAGCAACCGCCCCACCCCTTTTCATCCCCCGCCCGCTCCGCCGTCTCCAATTTGTGTCCATTCGTGTTCATTTGTGGAGAATTTATCGGCGGCGTCCCGTCGTCTGTCCTCGTCGCCCGCCCCGCGCCGCCGCCCCGCTCGCTAGGGGGGCTATTTCTCACCCGCAAAAATAAAAGTAGGCGAAGGCCTGGGATGGAGCTTCGCCTACCGGAGGGGAGAAAATAGCACGTTAAGGCGGCGGACGGTTTCCACCGTGAGAGTTGTCTTTACCTACCGTCTGCTTTACCTTATCGGTACCTCGGTTCGTTTTCAAGAAAAAAATCTGTGGCTTTTCCAAACGCTCCGCCGCCCCTCGCCCCAGCCCCCCTCACCCCCCAAAAACGCCCACTTCAGGAGGTCGCCCTTGATTATAACCATCGACGGCCCCGCTGGTTCCGGTAAATCTGCCGCCGCACTCCAGCTCGCCCGAAAACTCGCTATCCCCCACCTCGACACCGGCGCCATGTACCGCGCCGTCGCACTCGACGCCCTCGAACAGCACATCCTCAACGACCCCGACGCCATCGCCCAACGCTGCCGGCTCCTCTCCCTTCGCTTCGATTTCTCCCGCTCCCCCGCCCCAATCCTCCTCAACAACCGCGACGTCTCCGAGCTCATCCGGCAGCCCGCCGTCACCCAGATCACGTACGTCGCCGCCGACAACCCCTGGGTCCGCGAAGAGCTCGTCCGCCAGCAGCGCGACCTCGGCAAAGCCCAGGGCTCCCTCGTCACCGAAGGCCGCGACCAGGGGACCATCGTCTTCCCCCACGCCGAATTCAAATTCTACCTCAACGCCCACCCCGAAGAACGCGCCCGCCGCCGCATCGCCCAGCTCGAAGCCAAGGGCATCTCCGCCGAACTCAACGAAGTCCTCGGCCAGATCCTCCAACGCGACATGCGCGACCAGGCCCGCGCCGTCGGCCCCCTCTGCCGCCCCGACGACGCCATCGACATCGACACCACTGACCTCACCCTCGACGAAACCGTCGACGCCATCATCGCCCACCTGAACCAAAAATCCCCCACCCCCGCGCCCAACTGACCACACCACACCCCAATTACCAATTACCAATTACCAATTACCAATTACTGCGACCCACCCATGTCCACACTCCCGCTCCCAGAAGGCTCCCCCGCCACCAAGCCCCGCCCCACGTCCTCCTACGTCTTCCGCGGCGAAGGCACCTCCCCCATCCAACCCCTCTACTGGAACACCGGCCGCCTCCTCTCCCGCATCATCTCCATCCTCATGTTCCGCCTCCGCGTCTCCGGACAAACCAACATCCCCAAGTCCGGCGGCGTCCTCATGGTCACCAACCACCAGTCCTTCCTCGACCCCTGGCTCATCGGCATCGCCCCCTCCCGCCAGATCCACTACATGGCCCGCGACACCCTCTTCAAACGCGGCATCCTCCTTTGGCTCCTCGAAGTCCTCAACTCCTTCCCCATCAAACGCGGCGCCGCCGACCTCACCGCCATCCGCACCGCCGTCGACCGCCTCGACAAAGGCTTCCTCGTCAACATCTTCCCCGAAGGCACCCGCTCCGAAGACGGCTCCATCGGCGACATTGCCCCCGGCCTCTCCCTCATCCTCAACCGCTGCAAAACCGACGTCGCCGTCCTCCCCACCCTCATCGACGGCGCCTTCGAAGCCTGGCCCCGCTCCTCCAGATTCCCCCACCCCCACCCTATCCGCATCCTCCACGGCAAACCCATCCCCGCCGCCGAATGGCGCCAACTCTCCGCCGACACCCTCGCCCTCCGCATCCGCACCGAACTCGTCGCCCTCCAACACACCCTCCACTCCCCCCACGCCGAAAAATCCCAATCCCGCCTCCACCAAGCCCTCACCGCCGCCGCCAACAACCCCACCCCCCCCCGCCGCCGCCGCTAGCCACCCCCCGCAGCCCCCGTCCCCCAATTCGGCAATCGTCAACAGGCAAATCCCGCGCGCACCGCCTCTCCCAATTACCATTTACCATTTACCAATTCCCAATTCCCCTTCACCCTTCCACCACCGCCAACTGCTTCGCAAACTGCGGATTGTACCGGCTCCCCGCCACCGGAATCCGCTTGTTCGTTCCCTTCGGCGGACGCTTCGCCAATATCGCCAGCGTCACCAAAAACAGCACCACGTTCGCCAGGAAAATCCACAACGCCCCATACCGCAGCCCCACGCTCCGCTGCAGGAACACCACCACCGTCGTGATCAAAAACGCCGCCAGCGACAGCGGGATCATCCCCCGCCACGCCAGGTTCATCAGCTGGTCAAACCGGAACCGCGGCAGCGTCCACCGCACCCACATGTAGAAGAACAGGAACATCACCACTTTCGTCCAGAACACCACGAACTTCAGCAGCACCCCCAGCCACCCCGTCGCCTCGTGCATGTTCTGCGGCTCGTGGTAAATCGCCAGGTCCAGCCACGGCAAATGCCACCCGCCCAGAAATACCGCCACCATCACCGCCGCCCCCGTGATCATCGCCGCGTATTCCGCCAGGAAAAACAACGCGAACTTCATCGACGAATATTCCGTGTGATACCCGCCCACCAGCTCCGACTCGCACTCCGGCAGATCGAATGGCGTCCGGTTCGCCTCCGCAAAAATAGCCGTGGTGAAAATCAACGCCGCCACCGGATGCTCAAACAAATTCCACCGCGGAATGATCCCGCCCCAGTACCCCGCCTGCGCCAGCACCACCTCTTCCAGGTTCAGCGTCCCCACCACCACCAGCACCGCCATCAGCGACAACGCCAGCGGCACCTCATACGACAGCATCTGCGCCGCCGCCCGCAGCCCGCCCAGAAACGAAAACTTCGACCCCGACGCCCACCCGCCCAGCACCACCCCGTACGTCGACAACCCCGCCATCGCCACCGCGATCAGCACGCCCGCCGACGGGTTGCTCACCATGAACGGAAAGTTTTCCGGAAAGCTCCACCACCCGAAAACGCTCGACCCCGCCTTTAAGACCCCGCCCCACGGAATGATCGCGAACCCGCACAGCGCCGGCGTCAGGATCGCAATGGGCGCAATCAAAAACAACGCCTTGTCCGCGTTCGCCGGAATGAATTCTTCCTTCAGGATGAACTTCACCCCGTCCGCGATCGGCTGCAACAGCCCCTTCGGCCCCGTCCGGTTCGGGCCGATCCGGTCCTGGATCCACGCCGCCGTCTTGCGCTCCAGCAGAATCAAATAGGAAATCAGCCCCAGCAGCATCTGCATGATGATCAGGGCCAACACCACCTTGACGATCAATATCATCTCAACCCGGACATCTCGTCCGCCCTCTGAAGGTCCGCAGGCCTCAAGTCCCAGCGCCATTCGCGCCCCGAACCGCTCGCCCGCCTCGCAAAAACACCCCCGGGCCCATCGTGCCAACGAGTGTATCCACTCGCAAAAAATCGGCAACTTACCCGCGCATACCCGCGCTTAACCCCGAAAATCCCCCTCTTATCGCAACCTCCACCCCCATTTTCAGCCCAAAAACGCCGCCCACCCCCGTTTTCACCCCAAAAACCCGGCCCCATCCCAAACACACGCAAAACCACCCCTTTTTTCCTTCCAGCCACGTCCGGTAATCGGCCGATCATCACAACTGATAGAGTTCCTCCAGGTTAACTCTCCCCCCGCTCGGGCCGATACTCCTCTTAGCCCACGCTACCCAGCGCAGGCACCGTCCACGGCATACGCCGCGGATTCACCAGGAGGCGACCCATGGCATCTGAAAAACCGGCGAAGCCCGCCGAACCCGCTCCCGAAGAAGCCGCTCCCAAAAAGGGCGGCAAAAAAACCATCATCGTCGCCGCCGTCGTGGTCCTCCTCGAAGTCGCCACCGTCGGCGTCACCATGATGATGGCCGGCGGCCCCCGCCGGGCGGTGGCCGAAACCCCCACCACCGCCCCCAAGGAAGCCGCCGAAAAAGACGTCGAAGTCAAAATCGTCGAGGCCAAGCTCCCCAACGCCCTCGGCGGACGACTCTACCTCTACGACCTCCAGGTCTTCGTGAAGGTCGGCGAAAAAAACAAGGACAAAACCAACGAGCTCCTCACCGAACGAGAGGCCCAGATCAAAGACCACATCCGCACCATCATCGCCGGCTTCAAGCCCGAATCCCTCACCGAGCCCGGCCTCGAAACCCTGCGCCGCCAGATCGCCTACCAGCTCGAACAGGACCTCGGCAAAGACCTCGTCAAGGAAGTCCTCATCCCCAAGTGCACCCCCTTCCGCGCGGAATATTAAAACAAGGGCTGCACAAAATCCCCCGGTAGGGGGGATATAACCTCAGAAGCACACGCAAGGAGGCGTCCCCCATGCCCACCACCCCCGCCACCGACCCCGCAGCCGCGGCCACCGCCGACGGCCCGGGGAACTTCGCGCTTCCCTCCTTCTCCAAGGCCCTGGGCAACATTCCTCCCGCCGCCATCGAACTCCTCAAGGATGTCGACCTCAACGTCAAAATCGAGCTCGGTCGCACCAAGATGCTCATCGAAGACGTCCTCAAGCTTGGTGAAGGCTCCGTCGTCGAACTCGACAAGCTCGCTGGCGACCCCGTCGACGTCTTCGTTAACGACCAGCTCGTCGCCCGCGGCGAGGTCCTCGTCCTCAACGACAATTTTTGTGTGCGCGTGAACGAAATCGTCACCACGGTCGAAGAATAAGTCGGCGGCCGCCGCCGAGCCTGCTCGCCGGCAGCACCAGAATCCACGTGACAACCGCCCCACTCTTTGTTAGCGTGGGGACCATCTGGTGGAACCGGATAGGGGGGGGACGCCGAGTGCCCGGCTTCGCGGCACCTGGAGATGGACCATGGACGGTCAGAAACGCTCGTTCCGCGCAACATGCCTCCTCCTCGCTTCGCTCTTCTGCACCCTTACGTTCGCCCCGGCCCTCGTTCGCGCACAGGCCAACGCCACCCTCTCGGTCGATGATGAGCCCCAGCTCTCCGCCCCGGCCCGCGCCGCCGCCGACGCCGAACTCAAAAAATCCCAGTCCCTCACCGTCCTGACCTCCGCCCCCGCCCCCGCCCCTTCCGCGTCCTCGGCAGCCATTCCCCCGTCTCCCGCCTCCCCCGCGGTTCCCGCTTCCGCCGAAAACACCCTCACCTTCACCCCGCTCCCGCCAGCCAAGGCCGCCCCCGCGCCGGCCCGCGCCCCAACCAGCGATCTCGCGGTCCTCACCGATGCGCCCCCCCTCGCTCCCACGCCTCCGAAAATCCAGGTGATCACCCCCGCCCCAGCGGCCGTCCCCGCGCCGGCGCCCGCTCCCGAAGCCGCAGCGCCCGAACCCCTCCCCGCCGCCCCCGCCAGCCCCGCCACTCCGCCGCTCACCTCCCTGGAACAGAAAACCATTCGCAAGCCCTCCACCTCCCAGCCTGCTGCCGGCACCAGCTCCGGCACCATCGCCGGCAGCCCCAAGGTCCCCTCCGGCCTCGCCAGCGTCGGGCAGGTCGCCGCCGCCCTCACGGTCGTCATCGGCCTGATCTTCATCGGGAAAGCCCTGGCCAAAAAATACGTCCCCTCCGTCAAGGCCGCCGGCCACAAGGGCGTCATCGAAGTCCTCGCCCGCCATCCCCTCTCCAAAAACCAATCGATCGTCCTGGTCCGCATCGGCTCGCAGATCGTCGCCCTCAACCAGGGCAAGGACCAGAGCCAGTCCGTCCTGGTCATCTCCGACCAGACCGAGGTCGCCAAGCTCATGGGCCAGATCGACGGCCAGTCGCCCAAGTCGATCCAGGCGGGTTTCAACCGCCTTCTCGCGAACGCCGCCGTCGACCTCCAGGACCCCGCCAACGATCCCGACCGCGACAGCGAATCCCCGGGGATTGATCCGCGTTCGCTGGACGACCAGCTCGAAGAAATGGCCGCCGCTCGCCGCCAGCTCATGGACCTGCGCTCCCAAGTGCGCACCGTCCGCGACAAGATGCCCCGCGCCTGATCACCCCGTGACGCAACTTCGCCGGCGGAGCCGGCGCGTTTTAGTCAGGATGACTTTGCATGCCTTCCCCGCGCAACGGCAACCTCCTCGTGCTCGTCGCAGCCCTCGCCGCATGGCTGTTCGCGGCGGCCCCCGCCCGCGCCCAGTTCGCGGCCCCCGCCGCCGATGACTCCACCCTCTCCGCCCTCCAGTCCGTCTTCAACGCCTCCAACCACGACGCCCAGCTCCGCAAGGTCTTCGGCGACACCGGCCTGCCCCAGCCCCTCACGGTGCAGGGCCCGCGTCCCGATGGCAAGCCCCAGGCCGACGCAGCGGGCGCCCAGCAAACCGTCGCCCCGGCGATTCACACCGATCCCGCCGCCGATCCCGACGCCGTCGCCCTGCCCGACATCACCCGCACCATCCCCACCACCGCCGAGCCCAAGAAACTCTCCGCTTCGATCCAGATCCTGCTGCTGCTCTCGGTTCTCACCCTCGCCCCCTCCATCCTCCTCATGACCACCTGCTTCACGCGCATCGTCATCGTCATGTCCCTTCTCCGCCAGGCCCTGGGCGCCGCGCAGCTCCCGCCCAACCAGATCCTCATCGGCCTCTCGCTGTTCATGACCTTCCTCGTGATGGCTCCCACCTGGTCCAGGGTGAACTCCGAGGCCATCACCCCCTACAACAACGGCACCATCACCCAGGCCCAGGCCTTCGAAACGTCTGTGGGCATTATCCGCGAGTTCATGATCAAACAGGTCGAAGCCGCCCACAACGAAGACGACGTCTACCTCTTCCACGCCTACGCCCATCCCGGCCAGGGCAACCCCGAGACCTGGGCCCAGGTCGACACCACCACCCTCGTCCCCGCCTTCGTCCTCTCGGAACTCAAGGTCGCCTTCCTCATGGGCTTCCGCATCTACCTGCCCTTTTTGATCATCGACATGGTGATCTCCTCCGTCCTGATCTCCATCGGCATGCAGCTCCTGCCGCCGGTGATGGTCTCGCTCCCCTTCAAACTGCTGCTGTTCGTGCTCGTGGACGGCTGGCACCTGGTCTGCTCGACCCTCCTCGCCAGCTTCAGCTAGCAACGGGGCGCGCCGTCTCGATACTCGAAACTGGAAACCGGAAACTCGTCATGCTCACCGTTGAACAAGCCATCGACCTCCTCCGCGAAGCCATGATGATGACCATGATCATCATCGGCCCGATCCTCATCATCGGCATGGTCATCGGCCTGGTGATTTCGCTGGTGCAGGCCGTCACCCAGATCCAGGAACAAACCCTCGCCTTCGTCCCCAAACTCGCCGCCATGGCCGTGGCGATCGCCCTCGTCATGCCCTGGATGTTCCAACGCCTGATCGAATACACCCGGCATCTGTTCGAAATGTCGAATTGAGTGCTGAGGACTGAGTGCTGAGTGCTGAGTTCTCAGACAGAGGATCAAACAGAATGGCCAAAGTTTCTCGTTTCGAAGATCTCATTGCCTGGCAGAAGGCGCGTGCACTTACCAAGGAGATTTACATGACAACGCGTCAGGGAACCTTCGCTAAGGATTTCGGCTTGTCCGGCCAGATCCAGCGGGCTTCTGTCTCGGTGATGTCGAACATTGCGGAAGGCTTCGAGCGCAGCCGCAGGCCTGAGTTCCATCAATTTCTCTCGATGTCCAAATCCTCGTGCGCCGAAGTCCGCTGCCAACTCTACGTCGCCTATGATGCAGGCCACATCTCGAAAGCAACCTTCGACAAGCTCCACGCAAACGCCGAAGAAGTAGGCCGCATCATCGGCGGACTACGCTCCGCCGTCGCCGTCCCGCGCGAAAAGGCACGCTCCTAAAACCCCTCCTCTCAAATCTCCGCACTCGTCCCATTTACTCAGCACTCAGCACTCTGCACTAACTATGTTCGAAGACCTCACACCTCTCTACCCCTACGCCGCACCCTTTCTGCTGGTGCTCTTTCGCGTGCTGGGCATCTTTGCCTTCGTCCCTTTCTTCTCCAATTCCTCCATCCCGATGAACATCAAGGCGCTCCTCGGCCTCGCCATCACTTTCTGCATCTGGAATGTCGTCGGCACCATCGATCCCCATTCCCTGCCTGACACGCTGATTGGCCTGGTCGTGGCCATCGCCGGCGAGATGACCGTCGGCCTCCTCATCGGCATGCTGGTCGGGGCCGCCTTTGCCGGCATCCAGCTTGGCGCTCACCTCGTCTCCCAGCAGATGGGCCTCTCCATGGCCACCCTCTACGACCCCTCCTTCGAAGAGCAGTCCACCGTCGTTGAACAGATCGCCTTCTGGCTCGCCCTCACCGTCTTTCTCACCATGGGCGGTCACCGTGAAATCGTCGGCACCGTCATCTACTCCTACAAGGTGCTCCCCATCGGCTCCGGCGGCATCTCGGCCGACGCCCTCCTCCCCGCCGCCCTCAACGCCATCCAAGCAGCCTTCCATGCCGCGACCCGCGTCGGCATGCCCGCCCTCGTGGCGTTTTTCGTCGCCACCCTGACCGGGGGGTTGCTCTCCCGCTCCATGCCTCAGATGAACCTGATGTCCCTGGGCGTGACGATCAACATCTTCGTGGGGATCGTGATGATCATCTCCGGCCTCGCGGGGTGGGCGGTGGTCTCGCAGGACACCTTCCGCGAGCTCTTCGACACCCTCTCCCGTTTCTTCAGTTGATGGAGTTCCGCCATGGCCGACGACGCCGGCGATAAAACAGAACCCGCCACCCCCAGGCGCCGCCAGGAAGCCTTCGAATCCGGCCAGACCGCCAAGTCCGCCGACCTCACCGGCGCCGTGCTTCTCTTCGTGGGCCTGCTCACCGTCGCCTTCACCGGCCACGCCATCGTCGACGCCCTGGCGCGGGTCATGCACGATCTCCTCGCCCCCACCTCCTGGTCCGACGGCATGGGCCTGGCCGATGAATCCGCACGCCTCTCCATCCCCGGCATGCTCCGCGTGCTCTCGCCGATCATGATCGCCGTCTGCCTCGCCGCCATCCTCGCCACCGGTCTGCAGGTCGGCTTCCGCATCACCACCCGGCCGCTCATGCCCAACATCGCCAAGCTGAACCCCCTGCAGGGTCTCGGGCGCCTGATGGGCGGCCAGAACTTCATGCAGCTCCTGATGAACTTGCTGAAGCTGGTGATCATCTCGACCATCGCGTGGCAGCGCATCAACTTTCATGCGGCCGCCATCGTCGGACTTTCGGGCCTCGAATTTCCCGCCAACTTCGCCGCCGGCTGCGGCATCATTTATGACATCGCCTGGCGCATCGCGGTCGCGTTGCTGATGCTGGCAGTCGCCGACTGGATGTACCACAAGTGGAAGTTCGAGCGCGACATCCGCATGACCAAGCAGGAGGTCAAGGACGAGGCCAAGCGCATGGAAGGCGACATGGAAGCCAAGGGCCGGCGGCGGCAGCTCGCCCGCAAGATGATCATGCAGCGCATTCACCGCGACGTGCCCAAGGCGGATGTGATCGTCACCAATCCCACCGAGCTGGCCATTGCCCTGAAATACGATCCCGAGGGGATGAGCGCCCCGGTGGTGGTGGCCAAGGGCGCGGGCTTCCTCGCCGCCCGCATCCGCCAGATCGCGGTGCAGAA